>NZ_JBHVQS010000022.1:86204-129389 GCF_042886435.1 Streptomyces sp. NPDC058000 | reverse complement strand
GTGTGCAGGACGTAAAGCGCAGCAGTCCTGCACACCGACCCCTCCGCCCCGACACCGCACCCAACAGCCCCGCGCAGCGGACAACAGCCACGCCGCAGGCGAAACGGCGCCGCACCCGGCAACGTACGAGTCTCAGCCAAGCGCAGCGGCCCGGCGCCGCACCCGGCAACGTACGAGTCTCAGCCAAGCGCAGCGGCCGCCGCACCCGGCAACGTACGAGTCAGCCAAAAACGTGGGAGGACCAGCCAAGCGCAGCGGACTGCGGCCTCGCCTGCCCCTCCGCCGTCACCGGCCACGGCATCAGCACCGGCGAGAGCCGGCCCGGTGCGACCGTGCGCCGGGCCGAGCCGCCGGGGCCCGGGTCGGAGGGCGGTGCGGAGGTGCAGCCGGCCGCGGCGAGGGAGGCGGCGGTCAGCGCGGTGGCGAGGAGGGGAGAGATGCGACGCACGGTCTCACGGTGCGGGAGGGGCGCCGGGTGGCCAAGCGACGCGCCGGGGTGTCACGCGGACGAACGACAGCCACGGACCCTCCTGCACGACTGTGCCGGGCGGCCCGACCTGGCTGCGGTTAGCGTCGGGGGCGGGGTCGGTCGAGGGAGAGGTGGGCGCGTGACGGTGTGGGTGCCCGTCGTCTTCGCGGTGCTCGCGGCGGCGTGCAACGCGCTGTCCACGGTGCTCCAGCGCCGCGCGGCGCGCACCGTGCCGGTCTCCGGCAGGCTCCGGCTCGGCCTCTTCGCCGATCTGTTGCACCGGGCGGCGTGGCTCGGCGGGATGCTGATGGTGCTGCCGGCCGCCTGCTTCCAGGCGTTGGCGTTGTCGCTGGGCGCACTGTCGGTGGTGCAGCCGATCTTCGTGTTGGAGCTCCCGTTGGCCCTGCTCATCGGCCGGGTGCTGCTCGGCGGGCCGGTGCCGGTGCGGATCTCCGGGCGCGGCTGGGCCGGGGTGGGCCTCCTGGTCGCGGGGTTGGGCAGCGCACTGGCGGCGGCCGCACCCACCGTCGGCCGGGACCACGCCCCGTTGAGCCGCTGGGTGCCCGCCCTGGTGGTCTGCGCGTCGGTGATCGCCGTGACGGTCGGGGCGGGACTGCGCCGCGGTGCCGGCAGCGTGCGCGCGGCCTGCTTCGGCGCCGCGACCGCGGTGGGCTACGCGCTCACCGCCGCGCTGCTCAAGGACGCCACGCACGCGTGGGAGCGCGGCGGTCCGGCCGAGTTCTTCGTGTCCTGGCAGACCTATGGTTTCGCGCTCACCGGGGTGCTGGCGCTGTTCATGATGGAGAACGCCATGCAGTCCGGTCCGTTGACCGCCTCCCAGCCGGTGCTCACCCTGGGGGACGCGCTGATCAGCCTGTCGCTGGGGGTGACACTCTTCGACGAACGGGTCCGCATCGGGTGGTGGCTGGTCCCCGAGGCGCTGGGTGTCGGCCTGGTCCTGTGGGGTGCGGTCCTGTTGTCCCAGGTTTCGCTCGCCAGGGACCTGGCGACCGGTCAGACCGGGGAACGGTTGGACCGGCCGCCGCCTCACCCGACGTAGGCGGGTGCGACCGCTGAGGTCATCATCCGGCGGGCGGTGCCCGAGCCGTTGGCCGGGACCGTCCACAGGTCCGAGCCGTAGTCGCCGGGGAGGGCGTAGACCAGGGTGCCGTTGTCGGACCAGAGTGCCTGGTCGTCGATGTTGCGGCGCTCGGCGGTGGCGGTCTCCTCCAGGGTGGCGAGGTTCAGGACGTAGAGCCGCCAGGGGGCGTCGGGGGAGGCGCCGGGGACGCGTTTCTTGTACGCGATCCGGGTGCCGTCGGGGGAGAGCGAGGGGCACTCGACGTTGCCGTGCAGGGTGGTCAGGGTGCGGGCGGTGCGGTCGCCGCGGACGAGGTAGGTCCGGCCGCCGGTGGCGAGGGTCGCGTAGAAGCGGGTGTCGTCGGCGAAGGTGACGCCCCAGATGTTGATGTCGGAGGCGTGGTAGGGCCGGCCGTCCTTGGTGACGGCGTACTCCTCCAGGTTGTCGTCCAGCGCCCAGGTGCGGGTGTCGGCGAGCGCGGTGCGGGTGGAGAAGGCGGTGCCCGCGTACGAGTCGCCGCTGACGAAGACGGTCCAGGCGACCGTGTGGCCGGAGGGGGAGACCCGGGCCCGGGTCGGGATGCCGGGCGCCGGGAAGCGGTGCCGCACCCGGAGGTGGGAGTCGAGGACCACCGCCCGGTAGGTGTCCTGTAGGGCGCCGCGTTCGGCCTGGAGGCAGATGCCGATGCCGGCGGCGGCGTGGAAGCGCAGGCACTTCACACCGGAGGCGGTGCGCGGGCCCTGCGGCTGCCCGGCCGGCACCGTGGCGATCTCGTCGCGGTGCGGACCCCAGGCGAGGTTGCGTACCAGCAACTGCCGTTCCCCGGCCCGGTTGAGCGAGACGGCACCGGTGTGGACGGCCGGGCCGCCGGCCTGCTGCCGGTCGCGGACGGCGGACCGGTCGGCGGCCCGCAGCACCGCGGCGGTGCCGACCGCCCCCAGCACCACCACCGCGAACAGCAGCACGGCCAGGCGGGTCTTCCGGTTCATCGGGGCGCTCCCTGGGGGTTAGGGCGGTCGTCGTCGGGGCTCGGGTCCGGGTCCGGTGCGTCGGTGGTGCGGAGCAGTCGTGCGGCGATCAGGGCGGCGACCGCGAGCGCAGCGGCGGCCACCGCCAGCGCGGCCCGTCCGTCCCACAGGCTCCAGGCCGCGCCGAACGCCAGCGAGCAGACGAACCGGGCCAGTGCCTGGCCGGTCCCCACCAGGGCTTGTCCGGCGCCCAGGTGCTCCGCCGGGACCGCGCCCGCGGTGGCGGCGGCCAGTACTCCGTCGGTGGCCGCGTAGAACGCACCGTGCAGGACGAGCACCGCGAGCACGGTGCCCGGGCCGCGCAGCGGGGAGAGCACCAGCCCGTACGCGAGGAGCAGTGCGGCGTGCCCGGCCAGGAAGAGCCGGCGGCGTCCGGCCCGGTCGGCGAGCGCGCCCAGCGGCACGGCGAGCAGCAGGAAGGCCGCGGCGGTGCCCAGCGGCAGCAGCGGGAACAGGTCGGCGGGCACGCCCAGTTCGCGCTGGAGGAGGAGGTAGAGGAAGGCGTCGCTGACGGTGGTGAGCCCGAGCAGGGCGGCGCACAGCGTCAGCCGGCGCAGTCCGGGGCGGCGGAGCAGGGCCAGCGAGTCGCGCAGGGCGGGGCGGGCGGTACCGGGTGCGGATCCGGGTGCCGGTGCGGCGACCGCGGGCCGGGCGGGGACGAACAGCACCAGCACCAGTACGCCCAGCGCCGCCACGCACGTGCTCACCGTGAACACCGCGTCGTAGCCGTCGACCGCGATCCGCAGTACCGCGAACGCCGCCAGCGGCCCGATCAGCGCGCCGGCGGTGTCCATCGCGCGGTGCACGCCGAACGCCCGGCCGCGGTGTTCGGGCCGGGTGGCCAGCGAGATCATCGCGTCCCGGGGTGCGGTACGCAGTCCCTTGCCGACGCGGTCCACGGCCAGCACGGCGCTGATCGCCGGCAGTCCTTGGGCGATCAGCAGCAGCGGTTTGCACACCGCGGACAGGCCGTAGCCGATGCCGGCGACCACCTTGTGCCGGCGGCCGCCGCCGTCCGCGAGATGGCCGCCGGCGAGTCGGACCAGCGCCCCCACCCCGTTGTTGATGCCGTCCAACAGGCCGAAGCCCAGCGGTGACAGCCCGAGGGCGGTGACGACGTACAGCGGGAGCACCGCGGTGATCATCTCCGCGGAGACATCGGTGATCAGGCTGACCGCGCCGAGTGCGAGCACCGTGCCGGGCACCGCGGGCCGCCGCCCCGGGCGGGTGCTGCCCGGGGCGGCGGTGGAACCGGCGGTGCCGGTGGTGTTGTTGCGGGAGTCCGCGAGGTACACGGGCCTCAGTTCCAGATGTCGGTGACGTCGGACGCCGCGGCGGCATTGCCGGCGTGGCTGCCCAGACCGGCCAGGTCCTCCAGGGTGCGCAGGACGTTGTAGTGGTTGTAGGTGGTGCCGCTGGAGCTGCCGGGCGTCACGTGCGCGCCGTAGAACAGCGTCGGGATGCGGTTGCCGGCCAGCCGGTTGTCCTCGTCGAAGGTGACGACCAGCATGCTGTTGTGGGTCTTGGCCCACTCCGCGTAGCCGCTCAGGTTGTCCTTGATCCAGGTGTCACCGGTGCCCACCGAGCAGTCGTGCATGTCGTTGCAGAGGTCCGGGATGACGAAGGAGACCTTCGGCAGGGTGCTGTAGTCGGACGGGAACTGGTCCATGGTCCTGGCGGTGTCCGTCGGCACGTTGGAGAAGCCGAACCACGGGTTGTGCTTCTGCGCGTAATTCCCGCTGCTGCACGTCGTCGAACCCTGGCTCGGCAGCCCCTCGTTGTAGCTCGCCCAGGTCTTGCCGGCGGCGATCAGCTCGGAGGCGAGGTTGGGCGCGGACATCGAACCGACCGGGACGCAACTGTCGTCGGTGCGGCCCTGGTTGGAGCCGGAGAACAGCATGTAGTAGTTCGGCTCGCTGGGGTGGGTGAGGGCGAACGACTGGGTGAGGTCGGCGCCGCCGGCCTTGAGGGAGTTCAGGTAGGGCGCGCTGGAGCTGCCGATCACCTGCCCGTAGGCGTGGTTCTCCAGCATCACCACGACCACGTGGTCGGGGGTGGGGAGCCCGGCGGTCTGCGCCGTGGCGGTGGCGCCGGTGGCGGCCCACAGCCCGAACGAGGCGGCGGCGAGGGCCGCCGCGCCGGCCAGCGCGGTGAGGGAACGCCGGGTGCGCTTGCGCGCCTTGACTGCGGTCATGACTGTCCTCCGGACAGGAGTGACGAGCGTATGGGGGGAGGGGCGCGGTAACCCTAGGAGCGGCCGGATGGACTCGGCCGCGTCCACCGGGTGAAGAACAAACGAACGATTGACCTCCGCGGTCGAACGATGGTGGCGCCCAACCGGCCACGGGCACAGGGGAATTCCGGCCACCCCGCGGGAATCCGCGGTCGGGTCGGTGCGTGCCCCGGGCGGGTCAGGTCGCGGTGCGCGGTGCCGCCGGGGTGTCACCCCGTACGGCGTGCAGGTACAGCAGCGCCATGTCGAGGGTGAAGTACGAGCTGTAGGAGATGTCCGGGGTGTCCCCGCCGGTGTGGTAGCCGCCGATCACGCCGATCAGGGCGTAGCCGTCGAAGTCCCGTACCAGGAACGGCCCTCCGGAGGTGCCGCCGATGTAGCCGGCGCAGGGGATCTCCAGGAAGTCGCCCGGGGCGGCCGGGTCGGTGCTGGTGTAGCGGTGCGTGGACGAGGAGCAGTCCAGCGGCTGGGGGTAGCGGGTGTCGCTGCTGCCGGGGTAGCCGATGAGTCGGACGTCGGGGTGGTTGTACCCGGGGTAGGGGAGGAGGTCGAAGCCACCGGTCACCTGCTGCACCCGGGCGCCGTCCTCGCGCGGGCCGACCCGGACCACCGCGTAGTCCCAGCGGGCGCCGCCGTCCGTGCCCAGGTCGTAGTAGCGCTGGTCGAGGTAGATCCGCTCGACGGGGTAGATGCCGTGCGGTTTGAGGCCGTCGTGGTACTGCGGCACGAACGACAGGTACTTCTTCGGGTCGGGGGAGCGCAGGCAGTGCCCGGCGGTGACCACGAGGTTGCGGTGCGGGCTGCGGACCACCGTTCCGCCGCAGAACCGGCCGGTGTTGCTGCCGTCGGTCCAGAAGAACGTGCCCACCTGGGGCAGCCCCTCGAAGGGGTGGCTGGGCGGTACCGGTGCGGCGGACGGACGTGGCGGCGACGGCTCCTTTCCCTTGGCCACCACGGGTTCGGCGGCCTCCATGCGCCCCGCGGTCCAGTACGCGTCGACGGAGGAGGCCGGGTCACTCGGGGTGCCGGTGGCGTGCGCGGACGCTGCGGGCACCGCGAGCAGTGCCAGGACGAGCACCAGCAGGACGGCGAGCGGCGCGGGGACGGAGCGGCCGCGGGCGGCCAGGGGTCTGCCCATGGACGGGTTCCTTTCGGGCGGAGGGTAGGCCGACATGGTCGTACGGCGGAAGGCGGCTGGCCAGAGGGGCGTCACCGGTTGCCGTGCGTTTCCCGTTCCGTACCGTCGAGTTCCGCCAGAATGCGCTCCCGGTCCTCGTCCAGCGCCGGGATCCGGTCCATCCGCGGCTCCCGGCCGGCGACGGTGACCGGCGGCAGCAGGGCGTCCAGGGGGCCGACCGGGGAGTCCACGGTGCGCCAGCGGTCCCGGGCGGCGAGCTGCGGGTGCCCGGTGAACTCCGCGACGTCCCGCAGCCGTCCGTGGGCGATCCGGGCGTCGGACAGCCGCCGCTCGATCTCCGCCGCCGCCAGGTGGGCGAACCGTTCCTCGATCCGCTCCCGCAGCGCCGCCCGGTGGGTGACCCGGGCGGAGTTCCGGTCGAACCGCGGATCGGCCGCCAGCTCCGGGAGTTCCAGCACCCGCCCGCAGAACACCGCCCACTCCCGCTCGTTCTGCACGCCGAGGAAGACCCGTGTCCCGTCCGCCGCACGGTACGGGCCGTACGGGGCGATCGCGGCGTGCTCGGCACCGGAGCGGGGCGGGGTGGCACCGCCGTAGCGGGTGAAGTAGGTCGGGTAGCCCATCCATTCGCCCAGCGCCTCCAGCATCGACACCTCGAAGGCGCTGCCCCGGCCGGTGCGCTCGCGCTCGTAGAGGGCCGTCAGGATCCCGCTGTAGGCGTACATTCCGGCGGCGATGTCGGCCACCGGGATCCCGATCTTGGCCGGTTCCTGCTCCGTGCCGGTCAGGGACATCGCCCCGGCCTCGCACTGCACCAGCAGGTCGTACGCCTTCGCGTGCGCGTACGGTCCGCCGGTGCCGTAGCCGGAGATGCCGCACACCACCAGCCGCGGATGGGCCGTCAGCAGGGCCGCGGTGGTCAGGCCCAGCCGCTCGGCGGCCCCCGGTGCGAGGTTCTGCACGAAGACGTCGGCCCGGGCGAGCAGCCGTCGCAGCACGGCGGCGTCCGCGGGGCTCTTCAGGTCGAGCGCGATCGACTCCTTGTTGCGGTTGAGCCAGACGAAGTGGCTGGACATCCCGCGCACCGTCTCGTCGTAGCCGCGGGCGAAGTCGCCCGTCCCGGGGCGTTCCACCTTGATGACCCGGGCGCCGAGGTCGGCGAGTTGGCGGGTGGCGAAGGGTGCCGCGACCGCCTGTTCGAGCGCGACCACGGTGATGCCGTCCAGAGGGAGCATAGGTGGACCTTTCCTGAGGAGACGGGGCGGAGCCGGGCGAGCGGGGTACCTATCTGCCCGTGGATCCGGACCGACGGATCCACGGATCCGACGGGATCCGGCGGCACCCCCACTCACCCGCAGGAGTCACCATGACAGCCGACCGGCACGGGCACGTCCTCACCGATACCGGCACCGAGGCCCTCGACCACTACGAACGGGCCCTGGACGACCTGCTGTTCTTCCGCCCCGCCGTCGAGGAGAGGGTACGGACCGTGCTGGCCGCCGCGCCCCGCTCGCCGATGGGCCACGCCCTCGCCGTCCATCTGGGCGTGCTGGCCACCGAGGAACGGGCCGTCGAGGCCGCTCGCGCCACCTTCACCGCCTTCCGCTCGGAGCTCGACCCGGACCGGCTCACCCCGCGCGAGCGGCGGCACATCGCCGCGGCCGAAGCCGGGTTGAACGGCGACTTCCGCACCGCGGGCCGGATCCTCGACGAGATCGGCATCGCCCATCCCCGCGACGAGCTGGCCCTCTTCGCCGGCCACCACGTCGACTTCCTGACCGGCGACGCCCCGCGGCTGCGCGACCGGATCGGCGGTGCGCTCGACGCCTGGGACGAGGACGATCCGCACTATGGGCCGCTGCTGGGCATGTACGCCTTCGGCCTGGAGGAGAACGGCCACTACGAACACGCCGAACAGACCGGACTGGCGGCCCTGGAGCGGCAGCCGCACGACGTCTGGGGCATCCACGGCGTGGTGCACACCTACGAGATGCGCGGCCGGTTCACCGACGGCCTCCGCTTCCTGGACGCCCGGACCGACGCCTGGGCCGGCAACACCCTGCTCACCGGCCACAACTGGTGGCACTACGCCCTCTTCTCCCTGGAGCGCGGGGACACCGGCCGGGTCCTGGACATCTACGACTCCGCACTGCACGACGTGGCCGCGGACAGCGGAGCCCTGGAACTCGTCAACGCCGCCGCCCTGTTGTGGCGCCTGCACCTCGCGGGCGACGACCAGAGCGCCCGTTGGGCAGCCCTCGCCGACGCCTGGGAGCACCGCGGCGACGGCCCGCACTACGCCTTCAACGACGCCCACGCGGTGATGGCGTACGTCGGCGCGGGCCGCCTGGACCGGGCCGAACTGCTCGTCCGGGACCGCGAACGCTGGCTGGCCAACACTCCGGCCGGCCCCGTGCCCGCCAACCGCGCCATGACCGCCGACGTCGGCCTGCCGGTCTGCCGGGCCCTGATCGCCTACGGCCGGAAGGACTACGCCGGCGCCACCGACCTCCTCCTGCCCGTCCGGTACCGCCTGCACGAATTCGGCGGCAGCCACGCCCAGCGCGACGCCGTCCAGCGCACCCTGGTCGAGGCCGCGCTCGGGGCCGGCCGTCACGACCTGGCCCGCGCCCTGCTCAGCGAACGCAGCCGGCTCCGTCCGATCTGCCCCTACAACTGGTCGGCCAAGGCCCGCCTGGAGGAGCGGCTGGGCGCACCGGAGCGCGCGGCGGCGGCCCGGCAACGGGCGGCGGCACAGGCGGCCGGTGCCACGCTGGCCGGGTGAGCCGGGCCGGGCGGGTGAGCGGGCGGGTCAGGCCAGCAGTTGTTCCGCCCAGATCACCTTGCCGTCGGTGGTGTAGCGGGTGCCCCACCGGTGGGTGAACTGGGAGATGAGGAACAGCCCGCGGCCGCCCTCGTCGGTCGTCCGCGGATGCCGTAGGTACGGGGAGGTGCTGGAGCCGTCGCACACCTCGCAGATCAGGGTGTGCTCCAGGATCAGCCGCAGCCGGATCGGCCCCGACCCGTACCGGATCGCATTGGTGACCAGTTCGCTGACCACCAGCTCGGTGGTGAACGTCAGCGTGGGCAGGTCCCATTCGGTCAGCTGCCGGGCGGCCATCTCGCGTGCCTGGCCCACCACGGCCGGATCGGCGGTCAGTTCCCACGAGGCGAACTGGTCCGGGGCCAGCCCGCGGGTCCTGGCCAGCAGCAGCGTGACGTCGTCGTGCTGCCGGCGCGGCACCAGCGTGCCGATGACCGACTCGCCCAGGGCGTCGAGGGATTCGTCCGGGGCGGCGAGGGCGTGCAGCAGCCGTTCCTGGGCCGGTTCGCCCGCGCCGGCCAGCAGCCCGTCGGTGTACAGCGCGAGCACGCTGTCCTCCTTGACGGTCACCTCGACGGCCTCGAACGGCAGCCCGCTGACGCCGAGTTGGGGGCCGACCGGCAGTTCGGCGAACGCGGCGGTGCCGTCGGGCCCCACGATGACCGGCGGCGGGTGCCCGGCGCTGGCCATGGTGAAGCAGCGGCCGAGCGGATCGTAGACCGCATAGAGGCAACTGGTGCCCACCGCGCCGGCGTCCGCGCCCTGCCCGCCCTCCTCGGACACCCGGCTGACCAGGTCGTCGAGGCGGGCGAGGAGTTCCTCCGGCCGTAGGTCCAGGGCGGCCAGCGTCTGCACCGCGGTGCGCAGTCGCCCCATCGTGGCGATCGCGCCGATGCCGTGCCCGCGGACCTCGCCCACCACCAGCGCCAGCCGCGCCCCGGACAGCGGGATCACGTCGAACCAGTCGCCGCCCACCCCGGCCAGCTCGTCCGCGGGCCGGTAACAGGTCGCCAGGGTCAGCGCGCTGTGTTCCAGGACGCCCTGCGGCAGCAGACTGCGCTGGAGGGTGAGTGCCGCCGCGCGCTCCCGGGTGTAGCGGCGGGCGTTGTCCAGGCAGACCGCGGCCCGGGCCACGAACTCCTCGGCCAGCCGCTGGTCGTCCGGGCCGAACGGCTCACCGTGCCCGCGGCGGAAGAAGCTGGTGACGCCCATCGTCGTGCCGCGCGCCCGGATCGGCACCACCATCGCGGTGTGCAGGCCCTGTTCCCGCAGCTGCCGGCGCCGGCCGCCGGGGATGTCCGCGGCCCACTCCGCGCCGTGCGGGTCCAGCCACTCCACCCGCCAGGACTTGCCGTCGGCCAGGGCCCGGATGGGCGGGGACCAGGAGTGGTACGACGCCAGGTCCCCGACGCCGACGACCGCTTCGGGGATGCCCGGCCGGGCGGACTGCTGGCCGCCGCGGCGCAGCGCTACCCGGTCCGCGTCACCGGGCGGCCCGGTGAGCGGATCCCCGCCCCGGATCACCGAGTCGAGCAGGTCCACGGTGACGAAGTCGGCGAGGTCCGGCACCGCGACGTCGGCGAGTTCCTGGGCGGTGCGCAGCACGTCGAGGGACTGGCCGATGGCGGTGCCGGCCCGGTCCAGCAGGGTCAGCCGCTGGCGGCTGCGGTACCGCTCGGTGATGTCGATGACGGTGTAACACACGCCGATGGGCTGGCCGTTGCCGCCGTCGAGCCGGACGAACGACATGGCGTGGGCGCGTTCGTAGCGCGGTTCGGACTGCGGGTGGCCGATGTGTTCGTAGCCCAGGACCGGTTCGCCGCTCTCCAGGACGCGCCGCATCTGGGCCTCCAGGGCCGCGGCGTCGAGGCCCGGTTGGACCTCGGCCAGCCGCCGCCCGATCCGCTCCACCGCCGGGCCGCCCCCGAACCGCTCCAGAGCGAGGTTGGACCACACGAACCGCAGGTCGGTGTCGACCACGGCCATCCCGACCGGCGCCTGCATCAGGAGCTTCTCCAGCACCGCCCGACTCATCTCCCAGCCCGGGAACGACGACGCCTCGGCGGCCACCGCCAGCCAGTGCGGGGTGCCGTCGCTGTCGGTCACCCGGGCCAGCTGCACCATGAGGTCGACCAGTGCACCGTCCTTGCGCCGGGCGGTGAGCGTCCCGCTCCAGCCGCCGTGCGCCCGGCACTCCGCGGCGAGCTCGGACAGCCGGGCCGCGTCGTCCGGTGCGAGCAGCGCCGCGGCGGCCCGTCCCACCACGTCCGCGGCCGGGTGGCCGAACAGCCGCTCGGCGCCGTCCGGCCAGCTCTCCACGCGGCCGCGGGCGTCGCACAGCACCAGGGCGGCGTCGGCGATGTCGAGCGGCGCCTGCCGCCCGTCGTGGCCGTGCTCCTCGAAGTCCACCATCAGAGCCGTTCCGTCTCTGCCGGACGAGCCGGACGAATGCGGTATAGCCGAATCTATGGATGAAATAGACTAATCCGTTATATGGGGTGTTTACCCCGTCTGAGGGTACTGGCCCCGGGACTTTCGGTCCCTCTCACAGCCCGGCGAGTTCCCGGGCCCGGGTGAGCAGGGCAACCAGCATGTCCGGGGTGAGCGTGCCGGTGAAGGTGTTCCGCTGGCTCGGGTGGTAGCAGCCGAGCACCCGCAGCTCCCCGCGCCGCCGGCCCGCCGGCAGGGCCAGCTCCGCACCGTGGCCGAACACCGGCCGGGGCCGCGGCGCCGGCCACCCCGCCGCACCGAGCGCCGGCCACAGCGCCTGCCAGCCGAACCCGCCCAGCGCCACCACCGCCCGCAACCCGGGCGCCAGCAGGCCCAGCTCCGCCGCCAGCCAGGGGCGGCAGGTGTCCCGCTCGGCCCCGGTCGGCCGGTTCTGCGGCGGAGCGCAGTGCACCGGCGCGGTGATCCGCACGCCGTACAGCTCCAGCCCGTCGCCCCGGTGCGTGGCGGTCGGCTGCGAGGCCAGGCCCACCGCGTGCAGCGCCGCGAACAGGAAGTCCCCGGACGCGTCGCCGGTGAACATCCGGCCGGTGCGGTTGCCGCCGTGCGCGGCCGGGGCCAGGCCCACCACCGCCAGCGCCGCGTCCGGCGGGCCGAACCCCGGCACCGGCCGCGCCCAGTACTCCCAGTCCCGGAACGCCGCCCGGCGCTCCGCCCCCACCCGCTCCCGCCAGGCCACCAGCCGCGGGCAGGCCCGGCACTCCGCCACCGCGGCGTCCAACGCCGGCAGCCCGCCGCAGCGCGCCGCCCGGTGGGCCGGGTACCCGTGGTCCTCCGGGCCGGGCGGCCCCCCGCTCGGCTCCCGGTTCATCCGCGCCCCTCCTCTCCGTGCGCCGCCTCCGGACGCACCGCCTCCGGGTATACCGGGTCATGCGTCGCCGCCCGGTCCGCCGCCCTCGGTCGGGGCGAGCAGCAGCAGCGCCACGTCGTCCATCCGCTCCGTATGGGCACCGCGGCGGGTCAGGACCGCGTCGGCGAGGCCGCCGGGGTCCGGGGAGTGTGCCCCGGCGAGATCGGCGGCCAGCGCCGCCACCCCGTCGTCGAGGTCCCGGCCGGGCCGTTCGACCAGCCCGTCGGTGTAGAGCGCGAGCACCGCCCCGGGCGGCAGGGCGACGGTGGTGGAGGTGTAGTGGGTGCCGGGCGCGACGCCCAGCAGCAGCCCGGGCGGCACCCGCAGCACGTCGGTGTGCCCGTCGGGGTGGCGCAGCACCGGCGGCGGATGGCCGGCGCTGGCCAGGCAGGCCAGGTGCGTACGCAGGTCCAGGTGGACGTAGAGGCAGCTGGTGAACAGGTCCGGGTCCAGGTCGGTGAGGAGCCGGTTGGTGCGGGCCAGCACCTCGTCCGGTGCCGCGCCGGCCGAGGCGTGGGCGTGCACCGCGGTACGGGCCTGCCCCATGAGCGCGGCGGCCGCCGCGTTGTGCCCCTGTACGTCGCCGATCACCGCGGCCACCTGGTGCTCGTCGAGCCGGATCAGGTCGTAGAAGTCGCCGCCGATGTCCATCCCGCGGGTCGACGGCAGGTAGCGGGCGGCGACCGACAGCCCCGGGACCGGCGGCAGGCGGTGCGGCAGCAGCCCGGCCTGGAGGTCGTGCGCCAGCTGCTGCTTGGTGTCGTAGAGGAACGCCCGGTCCAGGGCCTGGGCCATCAGCCCGGCCAGAGAGGTCAGGACCAGGCGCTCCTCCGGGGTGAAGGTCCGCGGATGCCGGTACGCCAGTACGCAGCAGCCGACCGGACGGCCGGAGACGATCAGCGGCAGCACCGCCCGGGCCGCCATCCCGGTCAGCTTCACCAGCCCCGGGAAGAGCCGCTCGGTCTCCTCGGCGGAGCCGAAGAAGCTCGGTTTGCCGGTGGCCAGGGCGTGCACGGTGGGGCTGTTCGCGGTGCTCAGCGGGAGCCCCTCGTACGCCTCCACGGCCTCTTGGGCGTAGCCGCGCTGTCCGACGGTCCGCAGCCGGCCCGCTTCGGCGGCGTACATCAACATGCCCTGGGCGCCGAAGGCCGGCACGATCTGCTCGGCGAACAGTTCGGTGACGTCCTTGACGCCCACCGCCTCGGTCAGCGCGGCCGCGAGGTGCAGCACGTGGTACATCTGCCCGGCGCGCAACGGCATGACCTCCGCCGGCCAGCGCGCCTCCGGATCCGTCTGCTCGTCCGCGGCGCTGATCCACACGCTCACCCCCCGGCCGTCCGGGAACAGCCGGAACGTCAGCCACTGCGCCGGCGGACGGCAGGCGGTGAACGACGCCGGGTGCCGGCTGAGCACCGCGGCCCGGCAGCGGTCCTCGAAGACCGGCCCGGCCAGCCAGGGCAGCACCTCCCACGGCCGCGCACCGTGCAGCCGGGCCGCGGCCGTGTCCAGCAGCGCGGCCGCGCCGGCGCTCAGCATGGTGACGCGCCCCTCCAGGTCGAGGGCGCAGCCACCGCCCGGCAGCCGCTCCACGTAGTCGACCGCGGCCAGCGCCTCGTCGAGGCCGACGGTACGGGCCGGGGGCGTCGGGACCACCAGCGGCCCGTCGGGGCTGTGGCCCGCGGGCAGCAGCCCGGCCAGCCGCCGGCAGGCCGACTCGAACGCGGTGCGTTCGGCGTCCGACAGCTCCGGCGCGTGGCCGGCCGGCCACAGCAGCACCATCGCCCCCCGGCAGCCGGTCCCGTCATCCAGGGGCGCCGCGCCCAGCGCGAAGTCGTACGGCAGCGCCACCGCCGTCCGGGGGAAGTCCCGGGCCAGCTGCTGGTGGCCGGCCGCCCACACCAGGCGCTGCCGGCGCGCGGCCACCGCGACCGGGATGGGCGCCGCCAGCGCGATCCGCCGCCAGGGGTCCAGCACGGGAGGGGGGATGCCGCTCAGCGCGGTCAGCCGCAGTACCGGCGCGTCCGGTGCCAGCTCGTAGACCATGGCCGACGAGGCCCCGGTCTCCGCCATCGTCCGCAGCAGTTCCCGGCCCAGCGGGGCCCGGTCGGTCCCGCCGGTCGTCATGGTCCACCTACCCACGGCCGCGGCACAGTGCTGACGTTACGCCGCCGGGCCGTCGGTGGCAGTCCTGGTGGTGGCGGGCCACCAGCGGGTGGTCGGTTCGACGGGGACGGCGGCCAGGAAGCCGGGTCGGCGGCCGCGTTGGCTCGGCGCGGGTGTCGGCCCGCACCATGAGGTGGCCGATCGCCGCCGGCGTCGTCGTCGGCGGCGGATTCCAGGAGCGGCACCTTCCTGCGGGGCCTGGTGGGCGCGACGTTCCTTCCCGGGCGGTGGGGCGGTGGGCTCAGCGGGACGCCCGCCGGCGCAGTGCGGGGGCCAGGCCCAGCTGTCCCAGGCCCGCCAGCAGGCTCAGCGCCGCGCAGCTCAGCCAGAGGGCACTGGGGCCGATGACGAGCAGGCGGGTGCCGACGACCGGGGCGATCAGGAAACCGGTGCCCCAGGCCATGCCGATCAGGCCGTTGTAGCGGCCGCGCAGCGCGGGCGGTGCGAGGTCGGCGACGACGGCCGCGGTGATGGCGAAGACCAGGATTTCGCCGAGGGTGGCGACCGCGACCGCCAGGCCATAGCCGGTGGCCGACCCGGCGGTGGCGGCCAGCGCGTTGCCGGCCGCGGCGACGGTGAAGCCGAAGGCCAGTACGCGGCTCTTGTCGCGGCCGTCCAGCCGGTGGCCGATCAGGGGCTGGGCCGCGATGACGACGATGCCGTTGACCGCCATCACCGTGCCGTAGGCGCCGCTGGACATGCCGGCGGCCCGCATGGCCAACGGCAGTGTGGCGAAGGCTTGTTGGAAGACCACGGCGTAGACCACGATGATCCCGGCGAACGCCACCATCACCCGGTCCCGCAGGACGGTGCGGAAGCCGCCGGCGGACCGGTCCCGGGCGGCCGGCCGGGTCTCGGGGACGGCCAGCCACACCAGGAGTCCGAAGACCGCGCAGGCCCCGGCGTCGAGCCAGAACAGCAGCCCGAAGCCGTGCGCGGCGAGGTAGCCGCCGAGGACCATGGCGATCGAGAAGCCCAGGTTGATCGCCCACAGCAGCAGACCGTAGGCGCGGGTCCGGTCGGCGGCCGGCACCGCGTCGGCGACCAGCGCCTGGGCGGCCGGCCGGAACAGGTCGAGGGTGATGCCGAGGACGAAGCAGGCCGCGACCAGCACCGGGAGGCTGCGCGCGTGGCCGAGGGTGAGCAGCGTCGCGCCGTTGGCCAGCATCCCGCCGGTGAGTGCCGCCCGGCGCCCGAACCGGTCGGCGAGGTAGCCGCCGAGCGGCTGCGAGATCACCGCGCCGGCGCCGCCGACGGCCAGGACGACGCCGGCGGTGGCGACCGGGACGTGCCGGGCGCCGGTGAGGTAGAGGCTCAGGAACGGATTGACCATCGCGCCCAGCCGGTTTACCAGCGAGCCGCCCCACAGCACCCAGAACGCGCCGGGCAGTCCGCCGGCCCGTACTCGGACGAAGGCCCGCAGCCGGCCCTCCCCGGTGGTGACGGCGGGGGCGGGTCCGCCGGGCCCGGTCACCGGGCGCTCCCGGCGACGTCGGCCGCGGCGGCCGCCCCGGCCTCCGCCGCCAGCGCGGCCCGGTCGACCTTGCCGTGGGCGGTCGTGGGCAGCCGGTCCAGCAGCCGGATCTCCTGGGGGACCATGTACGGCGGCAGCGTCTCGGCGCAGAAGGTCCACAGGTCGCCGGTGTCGGTGGGGGCGTGGCCGGCGGCGAGGACGACGAAGGCGGCCAGCTGCCGGCCTCCGCCGGGCCCCGGCACCGGCAGTGCGGTCGCCGCCGTCACGCCGGGGTGTTCGGCCAACCGCCGTTCCACCTCGCCGAGTTCGACGCGGTTGCCGTTGATCTGGACCTGGGAGTCGGCCCGTCCGGCGAAGCGGAAGGCGCCGTCCGGGCCGCGCAGTGCCAGGTCCCCGGAGCGCAGCACGTACTGGCCGGACTCCGGGCACAGCGGGTCGGGGACCAGGGTGGCGCGGGTGGCCTCCGGATCGCCCCAGTAGCCGGAGAAGAGGGCGGGGCTGCGCAGGTGGATCTCGCCGACCGTGCCCGGTGCGTCGATGACCCGGCCGTCCGCGTCGACCAGCAGCATTTCCGCGCCGGGGTGGGCGGTGCCGATGGAGAGCCGTTCGGTGGTGTCCGGGAGCGGGTTGGGTACGTCCGCGAAGGAGCAGGCCATGGACTCGGTGGCGCCGTAGCAGTTGACGATCCGGGCGGTGGGCAACAGCTCCTGGAGGCGCCGGAGTTCGGGCAGTGGGAATTCCTCACCGCAGAAGAGGACGCCGCGCAGCTGGGTCAGCGCGGCCAGCCGCTTGGGTTCGTGGCGCAGCACCTGCCGCCAGATCGACGGGACGCCGTTGACCTGGGTGGCGCCGGCCTCTCGCAGCACCCGCAGCAAGTGCCGGGGCCAGCGCACCAGTTGGGGTGGGACGGGGACGACGGCGGCGCCGCTGCCCAGCGCCAGTCCGATGTTGAGCAGGGAGAAGTCGAACTGGAGCGGCGAGGTGCTGGCGATCCGGTCTTCGGGGCCGGCGATCCGGTGCGCCAGCATGCCCCGGTAGAACGCGACCACCGCGCGGTGGCTCATCACCACGCCCTTGGGCCGGCCGGTGGTTCCGGAGGTGAAGACGATGTACGCCGGGTCGGTGGGGCAGGGCGTGCGGCGGCGCGGTGGCCGGCGCTCGGGGGCGCGTTCGACGGTGAGCCCGTCGCGGCCGAAGCGCGCGGTTCCGACGGGGTGCGGGACGTCCGTCCGGCTGCCGGTCAACTCCTGGAGGTGCAGGGCGGGTCGGACGGTGTCGAGGAGGGTGTTCAGGCGTTGCCGCGGGGTCTGCGGGCTGACCGGGACGAAGGTCAGCCCCGCTTGCGAGCAGGCGAGGAGCATCGCGAGGGCCGGCGCGGTGGTGTCCGCCTCCAGGATGACCCGGGCGCCGGGTTCGAGGTCCAGGGCGTCCAGCGCGCACGCCAACGCGGCGGTGTGGGCGCGGAGTTCGGCGTAGGTGGTGACGGTGGTCCGGCCGGCCTCGGGCGATTCGACGACGGCGGGGGCGTCGGGGGAGTGGCGTGCCGGGTCGAGCAGGAAGGCGTGCAGGAAGTCCTGGCGGATGTCCGCGGCGTCGGCGTCGGCGTCGGCGGCGGTGGCGGCGTCGGCGGGTGGGTGCGGCTGCTGACTCACGTTGCTGAAGCCCCCTGTGGCGTGCACACACGATGGTTCGGAGTAGAAGCAGGGCAGATCACGGGATAGCGGCAGAAAGCGCTGCGACCGAATTCCGGCATTCGGAAAGGTGATTCCGGGTGGTGGCAATCAGGCTCTCACGGCTTCGCGGGCGCCCGTGTGTGAGGTGGATCACTTCGTGGCGCCGATCACTTCTTGCCACGGTCGGCGGATTGTGGCAGCGTCAGCTAAGCATGGAACTCATATTCCACATCATGGAAATATGACATGGGGGATCTGTATGTCCGAGGCAGGACCGCTGTCGCTGGGTCAGCTCTCGGTGTGGCACGACATCCGCGACCTTCCGGCAACCCGGTGGCACGAGCCCAACAACGCCGCCGCCTGGCCTCTGCCACCGGGCACGACCGTCGCGCAGGCCCGCGCCGCACTGCACACCGTCGTCACCAGACACCCGTCCCTACGGACCCGCTACGACGTCCACGACGCCACCGCGCCACGGCAGTTGCCGCCCGACGCGGAATTCGACGACCACCTGCCGGCCCTCGACGCGCCACCGGCCGACCGCCGAGACGCGGACGATCCCGACCGCCGCGACGCGGACGATCCCGACCACCGCGCCGCCCGCCTGGCCGCCGAACCCTTCGACCTCGGCCGCCAACACGGCTGGCGCGCCCGCCTGCTGAGCCGCCGGGGCGCCCCGTCCCACCTGCTGTTCGTCAAGCACCACATCGCCGCGGACGCCTGGGCCCAGGAACTCCTCCACCGCGAGTTCCGGTACGCCCTCGCCGACCCCGGAGGGCTCGGCCCCACCCCGCCGGGACCCGCCGACCTCGCCGCCGCCCAGCACACCCCCGCCGGACTCCGCCGGCAGGCCGCGGCCCTCGACCACTGGGCCCAACTCCTCGGCGACGCACCCTCGGTGGCCCTGCCGCGCACCCCCGGCACCGCGGGCGGCACCGTCCAGGCCACCCTGCGCTCCGCCGCCGCCCTACCGGCCGCACACGCCGTCGCCGAGCGCGCCCGGGTCTCCGTCTCCAGCGTCGTCCTGGCCGCCTACGTGCACACCGTGGCCACGCTGTGCGACGCCGACACCCTGTTGGTGCAGCTGATGAGCGCCAACCGCTTCGGCGCCCGCTGGAAGGACGTGGTCACCTCCATGAACCAGTGGGTCCCGGCGCTGATCGAGCAGGCCCGCACCGGCGACCTGGTCACCCTCGCCGACGCCGTCCACTGGAGCTCCCTCGCCGCCTTCCGGCACGGCATGCACGACGTCACCGCCGTCGCCGCACTGCGCGACCGGACGCCGGACGCCGCCGAACCGACCTGCGCCTTCAACTACGTCGCGCTGCCCGGCAGTTCCCCACTCGACCCGCCCCGGATCCCGGCGTCCGCCGAGGAACCGGTGCTGACCTGGGAAGAGCCCTTCACCACCATCGGCCCGCGATGTTACGCCCGCGCGCTGGAGAGCGACCGCGACCTGACCGTCCGGCTCACCACCAAGGACCTCGGCCGCGACCGGTGCGCCGCCCTGCTGACCGGCCTGCACACGACCCTGCTGGCCGCCGCCGGACGCTGACCGCGCCGGCCGACCCCGGTGGCCCGGCCCGACCCCGGCCGCCCCGGCTCTCCACACCACACCCTTCCGCACCGGACGTCACCTCGTCCTGCCGCCGCCGGTGTCCGGCCCGCCCATCGCCCGCGCCCCCACCCGCGCCCGCCTCGCCCAGGAGCCCCCCGGTGCCCGACCATGTGCTCGTCATCCACCGCTGGACCGACCACTACGCCGACTACGCCGCCTACCTCGACCACGCCACCCACCGCGTCAGCTACGTCACCACCGAGCGGGCCGCCCGCCACCTGCCCGTCGAACAGGCCGCCGGCGTACGGCTCGTGGACAGCACCGAGGACGTCAAGGCGGTCCGCGAGGCGATCGACGCCCTCGTCGAACGATCCGGGCCGGTGACCCGCATCGTCGCCCTCCAGGAGACCGACCTCGACCTGGCCGCCGACCTCCGCGACGCCCTCGACCTGCCCGGCCAACGCGGCGCCGACCTCGAACCGCTCCGCGACAAATTCCTCATGGCCCGGCGCCTGGCCGCCGCCGGCATCCCCGTACCGCCGACCGCCGATGCTCCCGACCACGCCGCGGTCACCGCCTTCGCCGCCCGGCACGGCTGGCCGGTACTGGTCAAACCGCGCCGCGGCACCGCCAGCGCCGGCATCACCCGCCTCGACTCCCCGGCCGAGCTGGCCGCCTACGCCTTCCCCCGGGACGGCGCGATGCTGGTCCAAACCTGGCTGCCCGACCAGGTCCTCCACGTGGACGGCGTGTTCACCGGAGGCCGCCTCGGCCCCTGGCGGGCCGCCCGCTACCTGACGACATGTCTGGAGTTCACCACCGGCACCGCGCTGGCCTCCGTCGAGATCGACGACCCCCAACTCCTCGCCGCCCTCGCGGAGATCACCACCGCCGCCACCCGCACCCTCTTCACCGGGCCCGCCGTCTTCCACCTGGAACTCTTCCTCGGCGACCGCGGGGAGCTGACCGTTTTGGAGATCGGCTCCCGTCCCGGCGGCGCCGAAGTCCCCTTCGTCTGGCGGGAGGTGCACGGCATCGACCTGATGGCCGTGGCCTGCGCTCACCAGACCGGCACCGAGGCCCCCGCCGTGCCGACCGACACCCCGAACGACCCGCCGGCCGAGGTCGCGGGCTGGCTGCTCGTGCCGCCGTCCGTACCGATGCCCTGCCGGGTCCGCACCCCGCCCGCCCCCCACCAGGACGGACCGTACGCACAGGTCGTCCCGGAAACCGGCGCGTTGCTCACCGGCGGCGGATACGAGCACGCCGGGGCCCGGTTCCGCTTCCGCGGCGACAGCAGCGCGTCGGTGACCGCCGCGGTCCACCGGACCATGCGGGACACCGTCCTGGACTGCACCCCCGTCGACCCCCACGCACCGGCCCGCCTCGTCGTCATCGGCTGCGGCAACCCGCCCTACCGCGAATACGCCCTGCACGCCCTCGCCGCGCACCTGACCACCGCACTGGTCCAACCCGCGGACATCGACTGGCAACGGCGCTACGTCGCCGACCGGTTCCGCTCCGCCGACACCACCGACCCCACCGCCACCGCCCACGCCGCCGCCGCGCTGCTCGCCGACCACCCCGGCCCCGGCGCCGTCCTCACCTGGGACGAGGCGCTGCTGGAGAGCACCGCCGAGGTCGCCCGCCGGCTCCAGCTGCCGCATATGAGCCCCGAGGCCGTCCGCCGCTGCCGCGACAAACTGACCACCCGGCGGCTCCTGGAGCGCGCCGGCGTGCCCTCCGCCCGCTTCCGACACGTCCACAGCGCCGACCAGGCGCGGGCCGCCGCCGACGAACTGGGCCCGCCGGTCGTGGTCAAACCGCGCGCCCTGGCCGGCAGCATCGGCGTCACCCTCGCCACCGACCCCGCCGAGGTCACCCGCGCCTACGCCCGAGCCGTCGGCGCCGCCTTCCCCGGACTGGGTGCACTGGACGGGGCGATCGTGGAGGAGTACCTCTCCGGACCGGAGATCAGCGTGGACTGCGCGGTCTCCGACGGCACGGTCCACCTCGTCAACGTCGCCCGCAAACGGCTGGGATTCGCGCCCCACTTCGAGGAGACCGGCCACCTGGTCGCTCCCTGGCGCCACGAACCCTGGGCCGACGAGGTCCGCTCGGTGGTCACCGACGCCCACACCGTCCTCGGCATCCGCACCGGCCTCACCCACACCGAACTCCGCCTCACCCCCGCCGGCCCCCGCGTCGTCGAGGTCAACGGCCGCCTCGGCGGCGACTTCATCCCGCTCCTCGGCACCCTCGCCACCGGCCTGGACCCGGTCGTCACCGCCGCCGACCTGGCCCTCGGCCGGACCCCGGACCTCACCTCCACCCACGACCGCTGCGCCGAAGTCCGCTTCCTCTACCCCGAACAGGACGGCACCGTCCAGGCGCTGGACCTGACCGCCGCCGCGGCCGATCCGGGCATCGAACGCGCCGTCCCGCTCGCCGCCCCCGGCACCCGACTCCGGCTGCCGCCGCGCGGCATCGTCCCCCGCCTGGCCGCCCTGCTGGCCACCGGTGAGACCCCCGACGACTGCGCGGCCGCCCTCGACCGCGCCCAGCACACCGTGCGGTACTCCCTCACCCCCCTCCGGTGACCGGGTCCACCCGGACACCGACCCAGGAAGAGAGACACGCGTCATGTGGATCCTTGGCGTCAACGCCCCGCCCACCGGCTGGCACGACAGCGCCGCCTGCCTCGTCGACGAACACGGCGAGATCGTCGCCTTCTCCGAGGAGGAACGCCTCAACCGCCACCGCCACTCCCTCTACCGCAAGCCCTACAGCGCCGCTCGCTTCGTCCTCCACCAGGCCGGCCTCACCCCCGCCGACATCGACGTGGTGGCCCTGGGCTGGGACAGCGAACAGCTCTACCCGCAACGGTTCGCCACCGACGCCGAGTTCCTCGCCTACGCCGTCGGCCTGGACTTCGGCAACCGCACCCCCGAGGTCGTCCGCGTCCCCCACCACCAGGCGCACGCCGCCTCCTCCTTCTACGCCTCGCCGTTCCGCAAGGCCGGCGTCCTGGTCGTCGACGGCCACGGCGAGAACGAGTCCTCCACCATCTGGACCTACGAGGACGGCGCCGCCCCCCGCCAGGAGCGCACCTGGCAGCGCACCGCCTCCCTCGGCTACGCCTACGACGCCGCCTCCACCTGGCTCGGCTTCTCCTTCCTCAACGCCGGCAAGACCATGGGCCTGGCCGCCTACGGCCGCGCCGCCGGCCTGGAGCCCGAACCCCTCGTCGAACTCGCCGCCGACGACTTCCAGTTGGCCGTCGCCCCGCTCACCGAACACCACGGCACCGCCACCGCCGACGAGATCAAGGAGCAGTACGACACCGTCGTCGGCCGGTGGCGGGAGCGCTACACCCGCATCGCCGGCGCCGACGGCCCCGGCGCCCCCGAGGACCGCCTCACCGACGACCCCCGAGCCGTCCTCGTCGCCTACACCGCCCAGCGCATCATCGAGGACACCGTCCGCCACCTCGCCGCGCTCACCCGCAAGGCGGCCGGCGTCGAGGAACTCTGCCTCAGCGGCGGCGTCGCCCTCAACTGCAGCACCAACGGCACCCTGCCCGGCCCGCTCTACGTCCCGCCGGTGCCGCACGACGCCGGCGTGGCGCTCGGCGCCGCCTGGACCGTCCGCCCGCCCCGCCGCCACACCACCCCGCTCAGCCCCTACCTGGGCACCGATGTCCACGGCCCCGACCACGCCGGCCGCCAGGCGGCACCGGACACCTCCGACCTGCTCCGCACCGACCTCGACACCGACACCCTCACCGCCCTCCTCCTCGACGGCCGGATCGGCGCGGTCGCCCAGGGCCGCGCCGAGGTCGGCCCGCGCGCCCTGTGCCGCCGCTCGATCATCGCCGTACCGAACACCGCCGACGTCAACACCCGGGTCAACACCGTCAAGAACCGCGAGCAGTGGCGCCCCTTCGCCGGCGTCACCCGCCCCGACTACGGCGCCCAACTCTGGGAACAGCAGGAGCACTTGAGCCGCTACATGCTCGGCGCGGCCAAGGCCACCGCGCTGGGCCGGCAGGTCGCCCCCGGCGTCGTCCACATCGACGGCACCACCCGGCCGCAGGTGCTGCACGGCGACGAGGCCCCGGCCGTCGGCGCCGTCCTCGACGCCCTCGACCGGCAGGGCGCACCACCGGTGCTGCTCAACACCTCCTTCAACGACAAGGGCGAACCCATCGTCAACACCGCGGCCGACGCGCTCACCGCCTTCCGCGCCATGGACCTCGACTTCCTGGTGCTCGGCGACGACCTCTACCGCAAGCCCGGCCGGACCGGGGGTGCCCGCCGATGACGGCCGGCCTGCCGGCACCGACCCGCTTTCGCGCGTACGGCCCCCGCCACCTCGACACCATCGCCGTCCGCCACGGGCTGCCCGACGAGGTCCGGGAGACCGTCCGCCGGGTCTCCCTGGTGCTGCCGTTCCGCGTCAACGCCTACGTCCTGGACCGGCTCATCGACTGGGACGACGTACCCGGCGACCCGATGTTCCAACTGACCTTCCCGCAGCGCGGCATGCTCACCGGTGACGATGAGGACCGGCTCGGCAAGCTCTCCGCCGACCCGGCCGACACACTGCTGCTCCGCGAGGCCGTCCAGGAGATCCGCGACCGGCTCAACCCGCACCCCTCCGGACAGCAGCAACTCAACGTCCCCACCCGGGACGGCGACCGGATCCCCGGCCTCCAGCACAAGTACCGCGAGACCGTGCTGTACTTCCCCGGCCAGGGCCAGACCTGCCACGCCTACTGCACCTACTGCTTCCGCTGGGCCCAGTTCATCGGCGACGCCGACCTGCGGTTCGCCGCCCCCGACCCGAGCGGGCTGCTCGACCACCTCCGCGCGCACCCCGAGGTCCACGACGTACTGGTCACCGGCGGCGACCCGATGGTGATGTCCACCGACCGGCTGCGGACCCACCTGGAGCCGCTGTTGGGAGTGGAGTCGGTGCGGACGGTCCGGATCGGCACCAAGTCGGTCGCCTACTGGCCGCAGCGCTTCGTCACCGACCCCGACGCCGACGACGTGCTCCGGCTCTTCGAGCAGGTGGTGGCCTCCGGCCGGCAACTCGCGGTGATGGCCCACTTCAGCCACCCGCGGGAGCTGGAAACGGACCTCGCCCGGCGGGCCCTGGCCCGGATCCGCGGCACCGGTGCCGTCATCTACTGCCAGGCTCCGCTGATCGCCCACGTCAACGACGACGCCGAGGTGTGGAGCCGGCTGTGGCGGGCCGAACTCGCCGCCGGCGCCGTCCCCTACTACCTGTTCGTCGAGCGGGACACCGGCCCGCACGACTACTTCAAGGTGCCACTGGCCAGGGCCGCGGAGATCTTCGCCGACGCCTACCGCACCCTGCCCGGACTCGCCCGCACGGTCCGCGGTCCGGTGATGTCGGCCACCCCCGGCAAGGTCGTGGTCGACGGCGTGGAAGACACCCCCGAGGGAGCGTTCTTCCGGCTGCGGATGCTCCAGGCGCGGCAACCGTCCCTGGTCGGCCGGCCGTTCCGGGCACGCTACTCCGCCACCGCCGCCTGGCTCGACGACCTGGAGCTGGACCCCGCCACCCCCGCCGACCTCGCCGCGGCCGTCCGCGGCGGGACCGCGCCCCGTACCGAAGGAGGCCCGGCATGACCCCCGCCACCCCCGCGCGGCCCGAGCCCTCCCCGAACCTCGCCCTCAACCAACTGGTCGACCGGCGCCGGGCCCGGGGCGACCGTCTGGTGCACCTGGCCTTCGGCGAGGCCCGGCTGCCGGTCCTGCCGCAACTCGCCGCCCGACTGGCGGCCGGTGCGAGGCGCGCCGCCTACGGACCGGTGGCCGGCGGCGCGGACGTCCGCACCGCGGTGGCCGGCTACTTCACCCGCCGCCGACTGCCCACCACCGCCGACCAGGTGGTCGTCGCCCCCGGCAGCAAACCCCTCCTGATGGCCCTGCAACTGGCCGTCCCCGGCGATGTGTTGCTGCCCCGCCCCGCCTGGAACACCTACGCACCCCAGGCCCGCTACGCCGGCAAACGGGTCTTCGGCGTCCCGGTCCCCGCGGAGTGCGGCGGCGTGCCCGCCCCCGACGCGCTCCGCACCGTCCTCGGCGAGGCCCGCGCCGCCGGCGCCGACCCCCGCCTGCTGATCCTCACCCTCCCCGACAACCCCACCGGCACCCTCGCCCCACCCGCGCTGATCCGCGAACTCGGCGCACTGGCGCGCGAGGAGGACCTGCTGATCGTCGCCGACGAGATCTACCGCGACATCGTCCACGACCCCGACCGCACCCCCTTCCTCAGCCCCGCCGAAGCGGCCCCCGAACGCACCGTCGTCACCAGCGGACTGTCCAAGACCCTGGGCCTGGGCGGCTGGCGGATCGGCATGGCGCGCTTCCCGGCCGGCGACCCCGGGGAGCGACTGCGCGACGGCGTGATCGCAGCCGCCAGCGAACTGTGGTCCACGCTCGCCGGCCCGATGCAGCACGTCGCCGCGTACGCCTACGCCGAGCCGCCGGAGATCACCGCCCGGGTGCGGGCCGCGGCCCGGCTGCACGGCGCGGTGGCCCGGGCCGTCCACCGCATCGCGGTCGACGCCGGCGCCGACTGCCGCCCGCCCATAGGTGGCTTCTACGTCTACCCGGACTTCGGGCCGCTGCGCGCCCGTCTGGCGGCCCGCGGCATCACCGATTCGGCGTCCCTGGCGACCGCCCTCCTCGACGAGTCCGGCCTCGTCGTCCTCGCCGGCCACCTCCTCGGCGACGACCCGCACGCCCTCCGCTTCAAGGCCGCCACCAGCCTCCTCTACGGCGACGAGCAGCAGCAGGCCGAGGCACTGGCGGCCGACGACCCCACCCGGCTGCCGCACATAGCCGGTGAACTCGCCCGGATCGCCGAGGGCTTCGCCCGTCTCGTCGCCTAGACCCCGCAGACCCGCCGGACCGCCCCCGGGCCGACCGGGCCCAGCAATCGGCCGGACCGCCGGACCGACCGCGCACCACCGAAAGGGAATCGCACCATGAAGGAAATACCCCCCACCCCACAGTCCTTCCGGGAAATCGCCGCCGCCGCCGACCGGCTGCTGACCGGCCTGGCCGGCCTCACCGACGCGGACGTGCCGGCCCCGGCCCGGCTCCCCGGCTGGACCCGCGGCCACGTCCTGAGCCACCTGGCTCGCCAGGCACCGGCCCTGGAGCGGCTCCTGACCTGGGCCCGCACCGGTGTGGAGACCGCGCAGTACCCCGACCGCGCCACCCGCGACGCGGAGATCGAGGCCGGCGCCCACCGCTCCGCCGCCGCCCTGATCGCGGACGTCCGGGAGACCGCGGCACACTTCCAGCACACCGTCGAGACCCTGCCCGAACCCGCCTGGCAGGCCACCATCAGGCCGTTCACCGGTGAACTCTGCACCCCCCAACGGGTGCTGGTGATCCGCATCCGGGAACTCGAACTCCACCACGTGGACCTGGACCTCGGCTACCGCGTCGCCGACATCCCCGCCCCGGCCCGCGCCGTCATCCTCGCCGACGTCCTCGGCTACTACGCCCAGGCGGCGGACGTCCCGGACTTCGCCCTGCGCGACGACGCCGGAGCGGAACTGGCGCGCTACGGCACCGGCGGCCCGGTCGTCTCCGGCAGCCCCGCCGACGCCCTCGCCTGGCTGTCCGGACGGTCCACCGGCACCGGACTGCGCTCCACCGCCGGCCCGCTGCCCGTCCTGCCGCGATGGCTGTGACCGGAGGAAGAGGAAGGGGACGAAGGAGAACGGACATGGCACACCTTGACCTCGGCCCCGTCCACACCGGGCTGCTGGACTGCATCCAGGCTAACCTCGCGGTGCTCGCCGACCACCACCACGGCCCCGGCACCCACCTGCGGCTCGGCGCCCCCCTGGGCCTGCGCTCCTGGGAGCGTCCCGCGGACGGGCTGCCCACCGTCGACCCGCCGCTGACCGAGCACCTGACCACCCTCCCGGCCCTCGTCGGGCTGCGCGTCGTCGACCACACCCGGCTGACCCGCGCGGAACTGCTCGCCGGCCGCGCCGCCGACGACGGCCCCCGCTACGTCGTTGCGGACGCCTACCACCTGCCCTGGCTGCCGTACCACGGGCGGGCCCACATGCCGCACAGCTTCCTGTTGGCCGCGGGCCCGGACGGCTGGCACGTCACCGACGCCTACCGCAACGAGACCGAGTGGGGACCGGCCACCCCCGGCCACTGGGTACTGCCCGAGGCGGACCTCGGCGGACTCACCACGGCCGACGTCGTCGAACTGGCGCCGGCGGACCTCCCGCCGCTGTCCGCCCAGCCACCCGTCGCCGCCCTGGACCCGGCCGCCACCGACGCGTACCTCGCCCCCTACGACGCCTGCCCCGACCGGGCCCGGGTGCTCGCGCAACTCACCGTCGAAACCTGGCTGTTGGCCCGCACCCGCAAACTGCACGCGACCTACCGTGCGCTGTTCGCCGGCCGTGCCGACGGCCCGGAACCCGGCCCCGAGGCCGACCACCTGCGCGCCTGGGACAAGGTCGTCGAACAGACCTACCTCGCCCACCGCCGGGTCTCCCGCGGCCGCGCCGAACCGCCCGGTGTGGTCGACCGCCTGCGCGGTGTCCTCGCCGCCGACCGCACGGTCTTCGGCACGGTCCCCGCCCCCGCCGGACCGCCCGCCCCGGACGACGGGGAACTGCGTCGCCGGGTGGCCGCGGTGGCCGCCGACGTCCTCGGCGTTCCCGCGTCCGACCTGCTCGGCGGGGCACCGTTCGACTCCTTCCCGGCGTTCAGCTCGTTCCGCCTGGTCGAGATCATCGAACGCCTGGAGAGCGCCCTGGACCGCGAACTCGACGCCGACGAACTCATCCCGGAGAACCTCCGCCGGGTCGACGACCTCTGCCGCATCGCCCGCTGACCGCCCCAGACCCCCGGAAGAGGCCCCATGGACCCCCGCTTCACCGACCTGCTCCGCCCGTTCCTCAAGCACGCCGGCGCCGACCCGCTCACCCTCACCCCCGACACCGACCTCCGGCGGCTCGGCGTCGACTCCATGCAGGCCATCGAACTGCTCTTCACCATCGAGGACACCTTCGGCATCTCCCTCCCGGACGAGGAGCTCAACGACGCCACCTTCGCCACCGCCGGCAGCCTCTGGCAGGCGATCGCCGCACAACTGCCCGACGAGGTGACCGCATGACCGGCGATGATCTGACGGCCCGACTGGCCGAGGTCGCCGAGGTCGCCGAACGGCACGCGGCCCGCACCGACCGGGCCGCGGAATTCCCCACGGACGCGCTGGACGCGCTCCGCCGCACCGGCCTGCTCGGCCTCCTCGTCCCCGTGGAGCATGGCGGACTCGGAGGCACCGCCCGGGAGTTGGTGACCGCGGCGGAAGCCCTGGGGCGGGTCGACACGTCCGTCGGCATGATCTTCGCGATGCACTGCCAGCAGGTCCAGGCGGTCGCCCGGTTCGCCGGTGAACGGCTCCGCAAGGAACTCCTCCCGCGGATCGCGGCCGGCGAGAGCTACCTCGCCTCCGTCACCACCGAGGCCGGCAAGGGCGGCCACCTGCTCACCGCTCAGGCCCAACTCGCAGCCGACGAGGGCCACTTGGACATCGACCGGTTCGCCCCCGTCGTCACCGGCGGCAGCCACGCCGACGGCTTCCTGATCACCATGCGCAGCCCCGGCGCGGACGCCACCGCAAGCGAGGTGTCGCTGGTCTACGCCCACCGCGACCAGCTCACCCGCACCCCCTCGGGGGACTGGCAGCCGATGGGGATGCGGGCCAGTCACAGCGTCGCCCTGCGACTGACCGGCCGGGTCCCCGACCATCACGTCATCGGCGAACCGGGCGGGTTCCACCACATCGCCGCCCAGGTCTTCGGCCCGCTCGCGCACGTCGGCTGGTCGGCGGTCTGGCTCGGGACGGCGGCCGGAGCGCTCTCCCGCGTCCTACGGCTCCTGCGCAGCCCGGCCGGCCGCGAGCGCTTCGACCTCGGCTCCGAACTGCTGCTCACCCGGATCTCCTGCGCCCGACAGCGACTGGACACCGTCCACGCCCTGCTCCACCAGACCCTGCACACCCTGGAGTCCGGCGCCGACCTCGCCGTGCCCGCCCGTCAACTCCAGCTCAACGCCCTGAAGATCACCGCCGCCGAGGAGTGCCACGCCGCGGTCGACGACCTGATCACCGCCCTCGGCCTGCGCCACGGCTACCTCCAGGACTCGCCCACCGGCCTCGAACGCGCCCTGCGGGACCTGCGCTCCGCCGCCCTCAACTACAGCAACGACCGCCTGCACCTCGCCGACGGCCGACTGGCACTGCGCGACCAGGGGGTCACCTTTGCCTGAGACCCCACCGCCGGCCACCGCCCCCCGGACCGCACCGGAACCACCGGCCGCCCGCTACGCCGCCCTCGACGCCCTACCGCCCACCGCCACCGGCGCCGAGGTGTGGGCCACGCTCGGCCACGCCGGCCTGCTCACCCACGCCTACCGCGACCGGTCGGTCACCGCGGGCACCGACCCCGACGGCCTCGCCGACCTGCTCACCGCCGTCGACGCCCGCTTCAGCATCCCCGCCACCCTCTCGACCAGCGTCCAACTCGCCACCGCCCTACCGATCCTGGCGACCGGTCAGGCCCCACCCGCCCGGCACGCCCTGGACCGCGCGCTGACCGGCCGGGCCACCGTCACCCTCGCCGCCACCGACGCCGGCACCGGCACCGACCTCACCGCCCTGCGCACCGAGGTCCGGATCGACGACGACGGCCTGACGCTCACCGGCAGCAAACGGTGGATCGCCAACACCACCACCGCGGCCTGGCACCTGGTCCTGGCCCGACACCGGCCCGGCCGCCACTTCACCCACTTCACCTGGGTCCTGGTCCCCGCCGACGCGCCCGGCGTCACCGTCCACCCCGCCGACTCGACCCTGTTCGCCGCCTCCGGTGCCGGGCACCTCACCCTCGACGACGTCCGACTGGACCGCGACCACCTGGTGGGCCGGACCGGCTTCGGCCTGCCGCTCTTCGCCCGGCACATCGCCACCGAACGCCTGGCCGGCGCCCAGTGGGGCGTCGCCCTGTGCCGCCGCGTCCTGGCGGACACCCACCGCCACCTGTCCGGGCGCCCGCACGGCGACGGCACGTTGTGGGACCTGGACGCGGTGCGGCAGCGCTTCGCGGCCTGCCTGGTCCGGGTGCGGGAACTCCAGGCCCTCACCACGGACTCCGCGGAGGCGGTGGCAGACCGCCACGACGCGATCGCCGCCGCCGCCCTCAAGGCCGCCGCGGGCGCCACCGTCAACCACGTCCTCGCCACCTGCGGCCAACTGTGGGGCGCGGACGGCTTCACCACCGGCGGCATCCAGGAAATCCGCGCCCAGGCCGCGCTGTTCAACATCGGCGGCGGGGCCGGCGAGGTCGTCCTGGGCGCCGTCGCGGACGCCGCCGAGACCGTCCTCGACGGCCTCACCCGGCCGGGCACCCTGCCGTGACCCGGCCCTTCCAGGTCGCCGACCAGGTCTGGCTGAGCGCCACCGGCGACCGGCCGGACCGGTCGGGCCCGGCCCCGGTCAGCCGCCACCCCGGCGACCTGCGCCGGGCCGCCACCCTGCCCGAATGGCGGGTCCGCGAATTCCTCGCCGGGCGCGGCCTGTTGAGGGAACTCCTCGCCGCGGTCCGCCCGGACCTCGCCGACGCCGACATCACCGCCGACCCGCGAGGGAAACCCGCCCTGCACGGCCACCCCGGCATCGGCATCAGCGTCTCGCACACCGAGGGCGGGACGGCCGCCGGAGTCGCCGTCGGACGCGCCCTCGGCGTGGACCTGCAACGCCCCACCGCCCACGTCAGCCCCTCCCTCCCCCGCCGACTGCTGCCCGACCACGCCCGGGACCTCGCCGCCCTGCCCCCGGAGCGCGTTGCGGAGGAGGTCGCCTGGGTGTGGACCGCCCAGGAAGCCTGCGTCAAGGCCAGCGGCGCGGGCCTGGCCGGCCGCCCCTGGACCATCCCCGTCCCGCCCGGCGCCCGCTCCGGCCACTGGGCCGGCTACCGCTGGACCACCCTCCGCGACCGCTCCGCGCTCCCGCTGAGCTGCGCCTTCACCGACCACGACGCCCGCGTCGAGAAAGCCGGACCGCCCGCATGACCACGCCCGCCGCCACACCCCGCACCCTGTACGACTGGTTCGCCGCCTCCGTCGCCCGGCACGGCGACCGCCCCGCCCTGGAAGTCGCCGGCACCACCCTCGGCTACGCCGAACTCGCCGCCCGCGCCGACGCCCTGGCCGCCCGCCTGCTGGTCCACCTCGGCGACCGCCGGCCCCCGCGCCGCGTAGGGCTGCTGGCCGCCCGCACCGCCGTCGCCTACGCGGGCTACCTCGCCGTCCAGCGCCTGGGCGCCACCGTCGTCCCGCTCGGCCCCGCCTTCCCCACCGGACGCAACGCCGCCATCACCCGGGCCGCCCGGCTCGATGCGGTACTCGCCGACACCACCGCCGACCACCCCGACCCCCTCGGCGTCCCGACGCTCACCCTCACCGACGAGGCACTGGCCGCCCTCCCGGCGGACCCCGTCCCGGACGCCCGCACCGCCCACCCCGACGACCTCGCCTACCTCCTCTTCACCTCCGGCTCGACCGGCGTCCCCAAGGGCGTCCCCGTCCGGCACCGCAATGTCTGCGCCTACCTCGCGCACCTCGTCCCGCGCACCGCCGCCGGCCCCGGCGACCGCTTCTCGCAGACCTTCGACCTGACCTTCGACCCGTCGGTCCACGACATGTTCACCGCGTGGGGGAGCGGCGCCACCCTCGTCGTCCCGACCCGCGGCGAACTCCTGGCGCCGGTCCGGTTCGTCAACCGCCGCGCCCTCACCCACTGGAACTCCGTCCCGTCGCTGATCTCCCTCGCCCAGCGCCTGCGGGCCCTCAAACCCGCCGGCATGCCGACCCTGCGGCACAGCATGTTCTGCGGCGAACCGCTCACCCTCCAGCAGGCCGCCGCCTGGCACCGGGCCGCCCCCACCAGCACGCTGGAGAACGCCTACGGTCCGACCGAACTGACCGTCACCTGCGTCACCTACCGCCTCCCCGCCGATCCCGCCGCCTGGCCCGCCCCCACCAACGGCACCGTCCCCATCGGCACCCCCCACCCCGACCTCCAACTACGCCTGGAAGACGGCGAGTTGTGCATGCGCGGCCCCCAGCGCTTCCCCGGCTACCTCGACCCGGCCGACAACACCGGCCGCTTCCTGGCCCCCGACGGATCCCGCCACGACCCCACCACCCCCCTCACCGACGCGCACTGGTACCGCACCGGCGACCGCGTCGCACCACTGCCCGGCGCGGCTGGCGACCCCCCGCCGCTGGTCCATCTCGGACGCGATGACCAGCAGGTCCAGGTGCACGGCTACCGCGTCGAACTCGGCGAAGTGGAAGCCGCGCTGCGCGTCCTCCCCGGCGTCCTCGACGCGGCCGTCCTGCCCGCAGCCACCCCCGGCGGCACCGAACTCGCCGCCGCCTACACCACCGACGACCCGGCCACCACCCCGGACGCCCTCCGCACCGCCCTGCGCGACCGCCTCCCCGCCTACATGGTCCCCGCCTCCCTCACCGCACTCGACGCCCTGCCCCTCAACCCCAACGGCAAACTCGACCGCGCGGCCCTCGGCGCCACCCTCGCCCCGAACGCGCCCAACCTGACCCGACCCACGCCGACGCGCGAGCCGTGACCGCTCGACGCGGGCCGACGGAGACGGACTTCCCCCTCGGCCGAGCCTGCGCAGCCGTACGCTGACGGTCCCCCGCCCGACCCCGCACCACCACCTGCCGAAAGGGGCACGGCCATGCCCGCTCTCCCACTGATCATCGACACCGACACCGGTTCCGACGACGCCGTCGCCCTGCTCCTGGCCGCCGCCAGCGGGCTCGGGGACATCCGGGCGGTGACGACCGTGGCCGGCAACGTGCCGGTCGCCGTCGCCGCCCGCAACGCCCTGATCTCCCTGGAGACCGCCGGCCGCACCGACATCCCCGTCCACCTGGGCTGCGGCGGGCCGATGCTGCGCGAGGCGTCCGGCGCACAGGAGGTGCACGGCGAGGACGGGATGGGGGACACCGGCCTGCCCGACCCCAGCACCGCACCCCAGGACGGGCACGCGGTCGAGGCGCTGCTGTCCTACCCCCGCCGGCACCCCGGAGAGCTGACGCTGGTCACCCTCGCCCCACTGACCAACATCGCCGCCGCCCTGCTGCTCGATCCGGAGTTGTTCACCCGCTACCGGCACGTGTACTGCATGGCCGGCGCCGCCGACCTGGCCGGCAACGTCTCACCGACGGCGGAGTTCAACGTGTGGGCCGACCCCGAGGCGGCCCGGATCGTCACCCGGGCCGCCAGCGCGGACAAGGTCACCTGGATCGGTTGGGACGTCTCCCGCAAGGACGCCGTCATGACCCCCGCCGATCAGCAGCGCCTCGTGGAACTCGGCACTCCCATGGCGACGTTCACCCACCGCATCAACCGCACCGTCGCGGACTTCGCCCGCAACGTGACCGGCCTGGCCGGCTACGACCTGCCCGACCCCATCGCCATGGCCGTCGCCCTCGACCCCGCCCTGATCACCGAGCAGGAGCGGGCCCATGTGCAGATCTCCGTCGCCGACGAGACCCGCGGACAGATGGTCATCGACCGGCGGGTCTCCGCACCGGCCCCCAACCTCACCCTCGTGCGACGCGTCGCCGAGGCCGGATTCAAGAAGCTCCTCTTCGACACCGTCGCCGCCCCCGACCCCGGCGCGCCGCTCCCCGGTGACGCCGCCGCCCTCTGATGCGGAGCGCCCTGCCCGGGAGCGTCACCGTGGCCCGCAGCAGGGCCGGTTGCGGCAAACGTGCCGGGGCGGTGGATCGCCCGGACGTGTGGTTTCTCGCCTGATCGTCTCTCAAGAACCGCTTGGTGAACGCTACTTGTACGGCTGAGCGGGCGTCCGACGCCCGCTGCACCGCCGTTGCACCGCCACCTCATGGGAGACGCCCGTGTCCACAGTCCTGCCCGGCTCCGACCACCTGCTGCGCCGTACCCTCGGCGAGCGTCGTATCGCCCTGGTGGCATGGCGCCTGCTGGTGTTGCAGAACGCCGATCCGACGGTCGCCGCGGGACTTGCGGAGTTCTCGACCTACCGCGCCCATCCCTGGCGACGGGTGGAACACACCATGGACAGCGGCAAGCGGTTGTTCTTCTCCGACCGCGAGGGACTGACCCGGGAGATCGCCCGCCTGGAGCGGACGCACCGCCGGATCCACGGCACCGACGGGGAGGGCCGGTCGTTCACGGCGCTGGAGCCGACGGTACGGGTGTGGGTGCTGGTGACGGTGTACGAGTCGATGACGGCGATGGGCGAACTGTCCGGCGCCCCCTTGAGCCCGGACCAACGCGACCGGCTGTACGCCGAGTTCCGCTCCGTCTGCGCCGCCTTCGGACTACCGGCGGAGCTCTTCCCGCCGACCGCCGCGGACGTGCCCGCCTACGTGGAACGCACCGTCCGCGAACGCCTGGAGTACACCGAGGCCGCGCACGACCTGCTGTTCCAGATGTTGCGCCAGGCACCGGCCCCGCGCCGCCTGGGGCGTCTCCGTCCCGCCTGGCCGCTGCTGCGCCCGGTGATCGCCCGGATGCTGACCGCCCTGACCCTCGCGGACCTGCCACCGGCCTTCCGCGAGCGCTTCGGCCTGCGCCGCAGCCGTAGCGCCGCCGCCCTGTCCTGGATGCTGCACCGCGGCGGGCGGCACGTCCTGACGCGCCTGCCCGACCGGCTGCGCTACCGCCGCCAGGTGGCGGGTGACGGCACTGCCGAGCAGGCTCCCGCCGCCGCGGATCACGGTCCCGGTGGCGCCGCACGGGCCGGGTGGCTGCCGCGGCCGCGCCGATCCGGTCGCGGCACCGCCCGCCGGGCGCGGGTGGAGACGTTCTTCCGGCAGGTGCTGGACCAGACCGGCGACGGGTACCTCTCCGCCGCCGACCTCCAAGCCATGGCGCACAACGTCTGCTGGCAGCTGGAACTGGCCGAGGACCGGGAAGCCCTGGTGTACGAGGGCTTCGACGCCTGGTGGCAGCAGATCCGCACCTCCATGGACACCGACGGGGACGGCCGGGTCTCCCTGGCGGAGTTCACCACGGCCATGCTCGCCGGCATCGACCAGGACCCCGACTACCTCCACAAGGGCCTGCACCCCGCGCTGCGGGCCCTCTTCCGTGCCGCGGACACCGACGGCAGCGGGCACCTGGGTGCCGACGAATACCGTGTCCTGTTCGGCGGCTCCGGCGTCGATCCGGCCGAACTCAACCACGGTTTCCGCCAACTCGACGCCGACGGCGACGGGCAGATCACCGAGGACGAGTTCCTTGAGGCGTTCACCGCCTACTTCACCGCCCGCAGCGACACCGCGGCCGGCGCCCAACTGCTGGGCCGCCCCTGACCCCGGCCACCGGCACCGGCCCGTCACGGCGCCCGCGGCGGTCGCCAGGTCGCGGTGATCGTCAGGGACGCCCGCCCGTTGCCCGCGACGATGCCGAGCTTGAGGTCCTGGCCGACCTGCACGCCGAACTGCACCGACAGCTCGTCCGGGGGCCGCTCGGCGGAGGTGGCCGCATCGTGGATCTCCTGGAGCAGCGGGCCCAGCGGCCGGGGGGTGGTGCGCAGCGCCGCCACCACGGCCGCGGCGGCCCGTTCGCCCCCGCGGGCCGCCGGCACCCCCGGTCCCGCCCCCTCCGGTAAGGCCGCCGCCTCCCCGCCGGGCGTGCCGTCCGGCCGGGACGCGCCCTGCACCGGAGCGAGTTCCAGGCGGACGGACGTCCCGTCGGCGAGGGTGAGTTCAGCGTCGTGCGGCACGTCCTTCATTGTGCCGATCACGGGTGGTGCCGGCAGTGGAACGGTCGGATCGGGGGTGGCCGTCGGCCGCGTGGAGGAGCGGTGGGCCCGACGGAAGGCCGGTGGGCCCCCGGAAGGCCGATGGGCTCAGCCGGTGGCGGGCGGGATCGACTGGGCGTGCCGGAAGACGTCCCGGGGGTCCCAGTAGCTCTTGGTCTTCCGCAGCCGTTCGTAGTTGCTGCCGTGGTAGAGGCGGTGCGCCGGCTGGCCGGAGGTGTTCCACTCGGGGTCGTCGAGGTCGGTGTCCGGGTAGTTGATGTAGCAGCCGTCCGTCACCGGCTCCGGCCGGCCCTCCTCCCCGGTGCCGGCCAGCACCGGCACACCGCCGGTGTCGGCGTAGACGTCGCGGTAGAACTCCCGGATCCAGCGCAGGTGCCGGCCGGCGATCTCCGGGTCCGCCGCGGCGTCCAACTGGTCGGCGACGCCGTCCTGATTCACGTCCTCCTGCCAGCTCCAGTATGTCTGGTATTGGAGCTTCAGCACCGAACTGCGCTGGTGGACCGCGGTGTCGGCGCTGCCGGGGAGGTTGGCCGCGGCGCCGTAGGAGTCCACTTGGAGAAGGGCCTGCGGATTGGTGTAGTCGGGCCGCCGCAGGTGGTGGAAGATCGCGTCGAGCTGCGGCTCGGTGAAACCCCGGGTCATGTACGCGGACTTGTACTTGCCGCACTGGTTGTCGCCGGAGCCGTTGAGCGTCTGGGTGGCGGTGAGCCAGGGCAGCCGGGTCGGTACGTGCAGTCCGCCCATGGGCGCGTGCTCGCCCATCCGCCGGTCCAGCGGGGTCGGTTCGACGCCCAGGTCCTGGGTGATCCAGTCGAGGAAGGCGGTCAGCCGCTGGGCGCTGTCCGGCCGGGTGGCGTCGAGCTGGGTGATCAGCCCGATCTTGCCGTTGGAGAGGTGGTTCAGCTTCAGCAGCGTGAACATGTCGCTGTAGTCGACGCGGAGCGGCGCGGGCAGCCGCGTGGTGTTCTCATGCTCGAAGAACAGTCCGTAGTTCCGCACCAGTGACTTCAAGCGCTCCGGATGGTCCTTGAGCCGGTCCCACGGCCAGGCGACGGCGTGCAGCAGCACCAGGGACGGCGGTTCGGGCAGCCCCTTGAACCAGAAGCGGGTCACCACCCCGAACGTGCCGCCGCCCCCGCCGGTGTGCGCCCACCACAGGTCCCGCAGCTCCGGCTCCGGGGAGTCCCGCCGCGCCACCACCGCCTCGGCGTGCTGCCCGTCCCGGACGACGACCACCTCCACCGCGTAGAGGTGGTCCACGGTCAGGCCGTGCTGCCGGGACAGCAGGCCGTACCCGCCGCCGGTCACGTGCCCGCCGGTGCCCACGGAATAGCAGGACCCGCCGGGCACCGCCACCCCGAACGGGGCGTAGAGGCGCGTGGCCAGGTGCCAGTTGGTGGCGCCGGCCTCGACGCAGTACGCGCCCCTCTCCTCGTCCAGATAGACGGCGTCCATCTGCCCCAGGTCCAGGATCACGGCCACGTCGTCGCCGCAGACGAAGTCCTCGTAGCAGTGGCCGCCCGAGCGGACCGTGAGCCGGCGGGCGGGTCCGCCGTCGGAACGGCGATCGGCGAGGTACTTGGTGACCGCCCCGACCACCTCGTCGGTCGAACGGGCCACGGTGACGTAGTCGGGCGTGGCGATGAAGCGCTGGTTGAACCCCCGGCGCAGCGCCTCGTACCGGGCGTCCCCCGGGCGCACCTCGGTGCCGTACGCGGCACCGGCGCGGATCGTGTGCACGGCCATCTGACTTCCCCTGTGGATCGAGCGGCGTGATCGCCTTCACTGTGTAGTCAACTCACTACCATGCGTGAAGATTCCCGCGGGAGGCAGAGCGCGTGGCACCGACCGCGGCGGCCCCGCGCGGTGCGCCCCGCCGGCCGCCGTGCGCGCCCGGTCACCGCCCGCGGCCCGTACGCCGTCGCCGCCGGTTTGGCGCAGTCGCGCACCGCTGACGTAAAGTTCCGCCGAAGCTCGAACAGGCAATCCCATGGGCCCAAGGCCGGCCTGGAGAGACCGAACGAACCCAGGGAAATCCCAGTGAATGCCGCAGCGGCGATGACGGTGACCGAAGCAGACCGGGCCGAGAGCACGGGAATCGACGCCGAGCGGATGGCGATCTGCCTGAGCGTCCTCGAAGAGCTCGACGCCCTGCCGGTGGACCACCCGGACGCGATCACCATACGGCGGGCCACCGCCGGCATCTTCCGCGAGGTCAAGCGGCGCCGCCGGCAGGATCGCCGGGCCGCCAAGACCGCCCACGACAAGGCCGTCACCGAGGCCACCGCCACCGGTGCCGCCGACCGGATCGACGACGAGACCATGGGCCGCGCCCTCGCCAGTTCGGTGAGCTCGGACCTCGCCGGCATCCTGGAGCGGGCCCGTAGCTGCTACGTCTGCAAGAGCCGGTACGTCGAGGTCGACGCCTTCTACCACCAGCTGTGCCCCTCCTGTGCCCAGGAGAACCGGGCCCGCCGGGAGGCCCGCGCGGACCTCACGGGACGGCGTGCGCTGCTCACCGGCGGCCGCGCCAAGATCGGCATGTACATCGCGCTCCGGTTGCTGCGGGACGGCGCCCACACCACCATCACCACCCGTTTCCCCAACGACGCGGTCCGGCGCTTCACGGCGATGCCGGACAGCGCGGAGTGGCTGCACCGGCTGAAGATCGTCGGGATCGACCTCCGCGACCCGTCCCAGGTCCTCTCGCTCGCCGAGACGGTCAGCGCCGAGGGCCCGCTCGACATCCTGATCAACAACGCCGCGCAGACCGTCCGCCGCTCGCCCGAGGCGTACCGCCAGCTGGTGGAGGCCGAGTCCGCGCCGCTGCCCGCCGGGGAACTGCCCGCCTCCGTCGTCCTCGGCCACTTCGGCAGCGGCGCCCCCGCCCTGCCCGCCGCGGCGCCCGGCGGTCCGACCGCGCTGACCGCCGAGAACCTCACGGCCCTCGCCCTGACCCGTGGCTCCGCCTCGCCGGCCCGGATCGAGGCGGGCACCGCGATCGACGCCGGTGGGCTGGTGCCCGACCTGGACCCGACCAACAGCTGGATCCACACGGTGGACGAGGTCGACCCGGTCGAGCTCCTGGAGGTCCAGCTCTGCAATATGACCGCGCCGTTCCTCCTGGTCAGCAAGTTGCGCCCGACGCTCGCCGCGGCCCCGGCCCGACGCAAGTACGTGGTGAACGTCTCCGCGATGGAGGGTCAGTTCAGCCGCGGCTACAAGGGTGCCGGCCACCCGCACACCAACATGGCCAAGGCCGCGCTCAACATGCTCACCCGCACCAGCGCCCGCGAGATGCTGGAGACCGACGGCATCCTGATGACCGCGGTCGACACCGGCTGGATCACCGACGAGCGCCCGCACCCGGACAAGATGCGGCTGGCCGACGAGGGCTTCCACGCCCCGCTGGACCTGGTGGACGGCGCGGCCCGGGTCTACGACCCGATCGTCCGCGGCGAACAGGGCGAGGACCTGCACGGCTGCTTCCTCAAGGACTACGCCCCGTCTCCCTGGTGAGCCCGCGGGACGTCGGCGCGGTGCCGCCCTCCGGCGGCTCCGGCCGCTCGGCCGGAGATCACCGCGCCGTACCCTGGTGACGTGACCACGACCACATCCGGCTCCGCTTCCGAGCCCGATTCCGACGACGTCCGCCGCATCGCGCTCGCGCTCCCGCAGACCACGGAGAAGCAAGCCTGGGGCATGCCCACCTTCCGGGTGGCCGGGAAGATGTTCATCACCGTGCCCGACGACGAGACCTCCTTCGCCGTGCGGTGTCCCGCGCACGAGCGCGCTGAGCTGATCGCGGCGGAGCCGGAGAAGTTCTGGGTGCCGCCGCACGAGGCCGGTTCGAACTGGGTGCGGGTGCGTCTGGCCGCCCTCGACGACCTGGACGAACTCCGCGACATCCTCGTCGACTCGTGGCGGCAGGCGGCCCCCGCCGACCTCGTCGCGGCCTACCTCACGACGGGCTGAATTCCTCGTCATTCCTCGTCGGGTACCAGGACGGCCGCCCCCTGGACCCGGTCGCCGGCCAGATCGGCTAGCGCCTCGGGCGCCCGGCTGAGCGGATACCGGCTGGTCGTGACCTTGATTCCGATCCGTTCCGCGGTCTTGAGGAACTCCCGCCCGTCGCGCCGGGTGTTCGCCGTCACGCTGCACAGGTTCCGCTCGTAGAAGAGGTGTTCCTGATAGGTGAGCGGGGGGATGTCGGTGAGGTGGATCCCGGCGACGGCGAGCGTTCCGGACCGGTCGAGCGCCGCCAGCGCCACCGGCACCAGATCGCCCACCGGCGCGAAGAGGATCGCGGAGTCCAGCGGTTCGGGCGGGCGGTCGTAGGCGCCGCCGGTGGACACCGCACCCAACTCGCGCGCCAGGTCGCGGGCCCGTGCGGACCGGGTGAGCACGTGCACCCGGGCCCCCTCGGCCACCGCGACCTGCGCCGCCAGGTGTGCCGAACCGCCGAAGCCGTAGATGCCGAGCCGTCCGCCCGGTGGCAGTGCGCACCGCCGCAGCGCCCGGTAGCCGATGATGCCCGCGCACAGCAGCGGGGCGAGCGTCGTCGCGGGCGCCGACTCCGGTAGCGGGTACGCGTAGTCCGCCGGAAGCAGCGTCAGGTCCGCGAAGCCGCCGTCCGCGTCCCAGCCGGTGTACCGCGAGGCGGGGCAGAGGTTCTCGGCCCCGGCCCGGCAGTACCGGCACTCCCCGCAGGTGGCGCGCAGCCAGGCCCCGCCGACCCGGTCGCCGACCCGGAACCGCGTCACCGCCGCACCCGCGGCCGCCACCCGGCCCACGATCTCGTGTCCCGGTACGGTGGCCGGCCGGTGCGGCGGAAGATCACCCTCAGCGAGATGCAGATCCGTACGACAGACACCGCAAGCCTCCACCGTCACCAGTAGATCCCCGGGCCCCGGCTCCGGGACGGGGCGGCGCACCCGTGTCAGCGGCCCGGAGTCAGCCGGCCCCGGTCGCTCGACGGCCCACCCGGTCAGCGTCTCCGGGTGCGCGGCGCACGCCATGCCCTCAGCGTCCCGCCCGCCCGCCACCCGGGCAAACGCTGTGCCGGCCGGCCTGGCTCGATCGTGCGCAGGCAACTTCTACAGTGATGTAGATTTTCGGTCCGCACCTACCCAACGACCAAGGAGAGGATGTCCCGTGGGCATCATCAGCTGGATCGTGCTCGGGCTCCTGGCCGGGGCGATAGCCAAGTTCCTGCTTCCCGGACGCGATCCGGGCGGACTGGTGGGCACCACGCTCATCGGCATCGCCGGTTCGTTCATCGGTGGCTGGTTGTCGGCGAAGTTCCTGCACCGGCCGATCGCGCACAACTTCTTCGACCTCGCGACCTGGATCGCGGCCGTCGCCGGCGCCCTGGTGCTGCTCGTCCTCTACCGCCTGCTGTTCGGGAACTCCCGGGACTGAGCGGATGCCCGGACCGGCCACGGTGTCGATTTCCGTCCCGGAATGTCGCCTTCTACTGTGAGGTGGATCCTGGATTCGTCGGTGGAAGCCGGAACTGCCGTGCCGGCGCATCCGTTTCCAGTTGAGACCGACATATGGGGAATCAGATGAGTGTGAACTTGAGCAAGGGCCAGAAGGTCAGCCTGAGCAAGTCCGACGGCGGCGCGCTGAGCGTGGTCCGGATGGGACTGGGCTGGCAGGCGGCGCGCCGCAAGGGCTTCCTCGCCCGGCTCACCGCCCGCGAGATCGACCTCGACGCCTCGGCCGTGCTCTTCGCCGGCCAGCAGCCCGTGGACGTCGTCTTCTTCAACCACCTCGTCAGCGACGACGGCTCGGTGCGGCACACCGGCGACAACCTCGTCGGCGGCGCCGGCCAGGGTGGAGACGACGAGTCGATCCTGGTTGACCTGGAGCGGGTGCCGGTCCACGTCGACCAGATCGTCTTCACCGTCAACTCCTTCACCGGACAGACCTTCCAGGAGGTGGAGAACGCCTTCTGCCGCCTGCTCGACGACACCACCGGCCAGGAGTTGGCCCGTTACTCCCTCTCCGGCGGCGGCTCGCACACCGCCCAGATCATGGCCAAGGTCTTCCGGTCGGACGGCGGTTGGGAGATGGCGGCGCTCGGCACGCCCGCCCAGGGCCGCACCTTCGAGGACCTGATGCCCGCCATCGCCGCGCACCTGTGAGCCCCCGGTCCGCGCGCTCCCGGCCCCCGCTTCCCGGGGAGCCGCGGACCGGCGGCCGCGGGCGCAAGGGGACCAAGGGGACGCCGCCGGCGCCGCCGAGGGGGGAAACCCTCGGCGGCGGTGTCAGGGCGCCCCGGGTGCGGACGGCCCGGAGAAGCCCGGACGGCCGAAGTCCGGGCTGCTGAAGTCGGGTCCGGCGAAGTCGGGGGAGCTGAAACCGGGGCCGTCGGCCGCCGCCGGACGGGCCTCGCCCCCGCCGCCGGCCACCCCGGCCGTGGCCGGGCGGGGGAGGGCGGGTCGTCCGCCGGGTCTCCCGCCGCCCGCCGCGCCATCGATCCGGCCGAGCAGGAACGGCATGATCCCCCGCTCCAGCAGCGCCAGTTGCCAGGCATCGTGTGCCCGGGCGGCCGCCGGATCGCCCTCGTCGGGCGACTGCGCGTCGGCCGCCGCGCGATTGCGCGAGGCCGCCACCAGCATCCAGCTCAGCCCCGTCAGGGTCGCCACCCCGGCGACCCCGGCGGACGTCCAACCGGCCGCGATCAGCTCGTCGGCGAGCCGGGACGAGGTGGCCACGGCGCGCAGACCGAACCCGAACAGCAGGAAGACGGCCGCGGCGGTGGCGGCCAGACCGGGCACCAGCACCCCCAGCGCGGGGAGCACCCCACCGCTCCGTGACGTCGTCCCGGTGGCGGGCGGGGAAGGGACCGGGCGGGTGTCACCGGCCGCATCGGCGCGCAGCCGGACGAGTTCGCGGTATTCGGCGGCCGCCGTGGCGGCCAGGGCGTCGCGCGCTCCGAACGCCGCGCTGCGCAGCTGCTCGGCGTTGAGCGAACCGACCGTGTGCGACAGCGCCGCCCTGATCTCCGGGGAGTTCAGGGCCTGGTCCACGGTGCGCTCGAATGCGGCGGCGTCCGGTGCCTGTAAGCGGTCGTTCTGGTGCACGTGTATTCCCCGATGGGTTGAGAGTCAAGATTGCCCGACGGTCCGGCCCGGTGCTCGGCCGCGTTGTCCGGACAGCGGCGGGGGGGGGGCCGGGGGCCGGCCACCCCCGGGGGCCCCCACATATGTTCCGGGGTTGGCCCACACCAAAAATTTTGTAAATTAACAAAAATT
>NZ_JBHVQS010000022.1:0-86194 GCF_042886435.1 Streptomyces sp. NPDC058000 | reverse complement strand
ATATGCGAGTGGGGTCTCTTTTTTCCCCTTTTGGTTTTTTAGACATGTTGGCCCGCGGGGCGGGCCGGGGGCGGGGCGGGGTTGCCGGCCCGGGGGGGGGGGGGGGCGGGGGCCCGCACAACGCGGGTGCACCCCATGATGGTTCCCTGCTTGCGCAATCCCTAAAGTGTTGCTCATGGACGAAATGGACGCGGTGACGGACGTGCGGGCGGACGCGATGCGGTGGGAGGTCGCCGTGCTGTCCGGCGGGCCCGCCGACGGGGTGCGGCTGCGGCTGACCGGCCGGCCGAGCGTGCTTCAGGTGAACCACCCCTGTCGGGTCGAGAACGCCCCGGACGACATGCAGATCGCGGCGCTGCACATCTACCGCCGCGACCTGAAGGTGAAGAGCGAGCCGCTGCGGTACGGCTTCGACGGGGTGAGCCCGTGAAGCGGACCGGGTCCCGGAAGCCCCGAAACCCCGAAACCCTGAAACGGGGCAAGCCCTTGATGAGCAGCCCTTGATGGGCGGTCTTCGATGAGTGGCCCCTGAGGGGCGGCTGTGGTGTGCGGTCCCGGTGTGGCCGGCCCCGCCTCAATGCGCGGGGTTCGGGCCGGCCTCCCGGTCCGCGTGGGCGGCGGCCGGCCGCTCGGTGCCGACGCCGCCGGGCGCCGTGCCGGTGGCGGTGCCAGTGGTGGCGCCGGTGGCGGCCGCGCCGGGCGCCGAGTGGATCGTGCGTGGTGCCTCCGCCGGCTCCTGCGGGCCGGGCGTGTAGGTGGTGGCGGGCGGCGTGCCGCCGTCGTCCTTCATCGCTTTGGCCTCGCTCTTGAGGATGCGCAGCGACTTGCCCAGCGCGCGGGCGGTGTCCGGCAGCTTCTTGGAACCGAAGAGGAGAATCACCACGAGCGCCACGATCAGCAGGTGCCAGGGTTCCAGTCCGTTGCGCAGCATCGCTGCCACCCTTCTCTCGTTGTCACCACGGTCGGTCTTCGCGGCCGCGGTCGTGGGGACCCGGCCGGAATTTCACTTGCTACATTGCGCAACTGTATAACCCTGGGCAGGGGGGATCCGTCTGCCGGCAGGAAAACGCACGGACGAGGGTGCACACGTGACACGCAGCCACGCGGCAGGGGCCGCACACGGAGGCGGCCAGGGGGGCGGGGACGGCCTCGTCCGGGGAGCGCGGCGCGGGGTCCGGATGGCCGCCGCGCTGACCCTCTCGATCCTGGTGCTGCTGGTCGCCGGAACCGGCTGGCTCTACCTCCAGCTCAACGGGGACATCACCACCTTCGGCGCGGACGGCCTCAGCCAGGACCGGCCCGCCGCCGGCGCCGGCGGCAGCAACGTCCTGGTCGTCGGCTCCGACTCGCGAGCCGGCGCCAACCGCCGGCTCGGCGGCGGAGAGGGCGACGTGGGGCGCTCCGACACGGCCTTCCTGCTGCACGTCTACGGCGACGGCCGGCACGCGCTCGCGGTCTCCTTCCCCCGCGACGCCCTCGTGGAGATCCCGTCGTGCCGGCTGCCGGACGGGAGCTGGACCCCGCCGCGGTCCGGCGCGATGTTCAACTCCGCGTTCACCGTGGGCAGCACGGTCAAGGGCAACCCCGCCTGCACCCAGAACACCGTGGAACAGCTGACCGGGCTGCGGGTGGACCACACCGTCGTCGTCGACTTCGCCGGCTTCGCCGCGCTGACCACCGCCGTCGGCGGGGTACCCGTCTGCCTGCCCCAGGACGTCTACCAGGGGGACCTCAACCCGAACCTGGGGTCGCGCGGCGCGCTGGTCTTCGCCCGGGGGCCGCAGACCGTCTCCGGTCAGCGGGCACTGGACTACGTCCGGCTCCGGCACGGCCTCGGGGACGGCTCCGACATCGGCCGGATCAAGCGCCAGCAGGCGTTCACCGCGGCGCTGGTCAAGAAGGTCAGGGCCCGGGGCATGAACCCGTCCGCGCTGCTCCCGCTGGCCCGGGCGGCCACCGCGGCCCTGACCGTCGACCCGGGGCTGGGCTCCGCGGACCGGCTCCTGGGCTTCGCCCTGGCGATGAAGGACATCGACCTGCACAACACCAAGTTCCTCACCGTGCCCTGGCGTTACCAGGGCGCCCGGGTCGCGGTCGTCCACCCGGACGCCGACGCGCTCTGGGCCGATCTGCGCGCCGACCGCACCGTGGACGGCCAGGACGCCGGCGGTACCGCCCGCCCCGGCGCGACGGACGACGGCAAGGCCGCCGCGCCCGCCGCCCCGACGCCGACCGCCGCGCCGCCCGGCACCGGCATCGGCGTCGCGGTCTACAACGGGACCACCGTCCCGGGGCTCGCCGCGCACGCCGCCGCCGAGCTGCGGGCGGCCGGTTTCACCGTCCTGCGCACCGCCACCGCCGGCTCCCAGCAGTACGCCGCCACCGTCGTCGGGTACGGCCCCGGCCGAGAGGGGCAGGCGCGGACGGTGGCCCAGTATTTCCCCGGCGCGGTCCTCCAGCAGGCCACCGCTCCCGGCGTCGGCGTCACCCTCGGCCGGGACTACGCCGACCGGCCCGCCGGCGGCGCCGGCACCCCGGCCGTGCCGCCGGAGCACGGGGGTGCTGCCGCGCGCTCCGCGGACGACGACCCTTGTTCCGATCTCTCGTACGGTTAGCCGGAGCGCACCTTGCGGCGGTCACCGGCACCGGTACGTCACTTGTCGCCCATGTCCCCTATGTCGCCATGACGTTGAGGAGAAGATCAGCCCCATGACAGCCCTTCGCCGGCCCACGCCCGGCGTTCTGCCCAGAGCTCTGCCCAGAGTTCTCACCGGCTTCCTGCTGGCGGCCCTGATGCTGCTCGTCGGGGCGGCCGTCCTGCCCCAGCCGGCCCACGCGGCCGGCACCGGCCTGGACGCCGTTGCCGAGGCCCTCAAGAAGAGCCCGGTCTACGTCGACCCGCGCGTCCGCGACCAGCTCCCGGACGCCGACCGGAACGCGCTCGCGCAGAAGATACGGGACGCCGACAAGCCGGTCTTCGTCGCCGTCCTGCCGGACGCCCCGGAGTTCCCCAGGCCGACCCTGCTGCGGGACCTGCGCACCAAGGTCGGCATCACCGGCGTCTACGCCATCCACATCGGCGCCAACGGCTTCAACGCCGGGGCCGACCCGCAGGTGCTGTCCCACAACGCGGCCGGCAACCTCACGGACGCCGTGCGGGGGTCCCACCGCGGCGACACCAAGGGCATGGTCACCGAGTTCGCCCAGCAGGCCGCCGCACAGGCCCACGGCGCGGCGCCCACCGCCTGGAACGAGGGCGAAGGCGCCGGCGGCTCCGCCACCGGACTGCTCATCGGCGGCGCCGTGGTGGTGGCCGGCGGCGTGGGCGCCTACGCCCTGTTCCGCCGGGCCAAGAAGCAGCGCGAGGAGCGGGAACGCGCCGAACTGGAGGCGCTGCGGGTGGTTGTCGACGAGGACATCACCGCCTTCGGCGAGGAACTGGACCGCCTCGACTTCAGCCCGTCCGAGCCCGACGCCACCGACGCCATGCGTACCGACTACACCAGCGCCCTGGACGCCTACGACCTGGCCAAGACGCGGATTGCCGAGGCCCGCCGCCCCGAGGACGTCCGCCCGGTGACCGTGGCCCTGGAGGACGGCCGGTTCGCGCTGGCCACCCTGGCCGCCCGCCGGACCGGCGCCCCGCTGCCCGAGCGCCGGCTGCCCTGCTTCTTCGACCCGCGGCACGGCCCCTCCACCGCCGACGTCCAGTGGGCCCCGCCCGGCGCCGCCCCGCGCCCGGTCCCGGCGTGCGCCGCCGATGCGACCCGGCTGGCCGACGGCCTGGAGCCGATGGCCCGCACCGTCCAGACCCCGGGCGGCCCGCAGCCCTACTGGGACGCCGGACCGGCGTACTCCCCGTGGGCCGGCGGCTACTTCGGCAGCGGCAGCGTGCTCACCGCCATGGTGGCCGGCACCCTGCTCGGCTCGGTGCTCAGCGCCCCCAGCGCCTACGCCGACTCCGGGTCGTTCCTCGACGGTCCCGAGGGCGGCAGCCAATCCGGCGCCGACTTCAACCCCGGGGACTTCTCGGGCGGCTTCGGCGACGGAGGCGGCTTCGACGGCGGAGGGTTCGACGGCGGCGGCGACTGGTGAGCCGCCCGACCCGATAGCGTTCCGACACCCACGAGGGCGTGTCCCGCGGATCAGCTCGACGATCCGCCGGGCACGCCCGCGTCGCTCTCCCGGCGCGCGTACCGCATCCGGGCGAACGCCAGCGCCGCCCCGTAGAGCGTCAGGACCACCGAGAGCAGCAGGTAGTACAGCGGCGGCGGCGCCGACATGGCCAGCAGCGGCGCCAGCGGTGAGACCGGCAGCAGCAGACCGACCACCGCCAGTGCGGTCACGGCCAGGTGCACCGGGCCCACCGTCCGCCGTTCCGCGGCCCGTCGCCCGGTGCGCAGCAACAGCATCACCATCCCCTGGGTGAGCAGGTTCTCGGTGAACCACCCGGCGTGGAACATCGTCGGACTGTCCGTCCCGGCCGTGACCTTCGCGGCGAACGCCAGCACCCCGAACGTGGCCAGGTCCGCCATGGCGTTGATCAGGCCGAACACGGTGATGAAACGGAGGAAGACCCGCGGCCGCAGCACCGCCGGTCGACGCGCCGCACCCACCGCCGGCTGGTCGAAGGCGAGCGAGAGCTGCGCCGCGTCGAAGCACAGGTTCTGCACCAGGACCTGCGCCGGGAGCATCGGCAGGAACGGCAGCAGCAGTCCCGCAGCCAGCATCGCGATCACGTTGCCGAGGTTGGACGACAGGGTGATCCGCAGATAGGCCGAGATGTTGCCGCTGGCGTGCCGACCGGCGGTGATCGCCCGGTCGATCGCGGTCAGGTCCTTCTCGGCCAGCACCACGTCGGCGCCCTCCCGCGCCACCGGTACCGCCCCGCGGGGGCAGATCCCGACGTCGGCCGCGTGCAGCGCCGGCAGGTCGTTGACCCCGTCGCCCAGGAACCCGGTGGTGTGCCCGTCCGCCCGCAGTGCCGTCACGATCCGGGCCTTGTCCTGCGCCGTGCACCGCGCCACGACCGTGGCCCGCCCGACCGCCTCCGCCAGCGCCGGCCCCGCCAGCCCGGCGAGCCGGCCGGCGGTGAGCACCTCGCCCGGCGGCAGCCCCAGGTCCCGGCAGGCCCGGGCCGCGGTCCCGGGATGATCACCGGTGAGCACCTTCACCGCCACCCCGCGCTCGGTCAGCACCCGCAGGGCGTCCGCCGCCGACGGCGCCAGTGCGTCGCTCAGCGCCACGAAGCCGACGAAGGTCAGCCCCCGCACATCCCCGTCGGTGTACCCGCCGAGCCGGGGCCGGCGGTCGCCGCGGGCCACCGCCAACAGGCGCAGGCCGCCGGCCGCCTCCTCGGCGGCACACCGCAACAGCCGCTCCCGGGCCGCCTCGTCCAGCACGGTCTCCGCCCCGCCGGTCCACACCCGCCCGCACCGGGCCAGCACGTCCTCCACCGCGCCCTTGACGACCAGGGTGTGGGTGCCGTGCTGCCCCGGGCGGCGGATCACCGCCGTGGACATCCGCACCGTCGGGTCGAACGGCAGCGCCGCGATCCCGTCGTACTCCAGCGGATCCGCGCCCTGCTCCTCCGCGGCCACCAGAACCGCCTCGTCCAGCGCGTCCGGCACCGGAAGTTCGGCCAGCTCGATCGTCCAGAAGCTGTTCACCGCGGCCCAGTGCAGGACCTCCGGATCGGGTGCGCCGTCCGGGCCCGCGGACCGCGCCACGACCGGCCGGTCCTGGGTGAGGGTGCCCGTCTTGTCCAGGCACAGCACGTCGATCGCGCCGAGGTCGTGCAGCGCGGGCAGCCGCTTGACGATCACGCCGCTGGTCCGGGCCAGCAGGGCGGCGCCCCGGGCCAGCGCGGTGGTCACGATCACCGGCAGCATCTCCGGCGTCAGTCCCACCGCCACCGCCACCGCGAACGGCAGCGTCTCCAGCCCCCGCCCGCGCAGCGCGGCATTGGCCATCAGCACCAGCGGCGGGGTCAGCAGCATGAAGCGGATCAGCGTCCAGGCGATGCCGTGCACCGACCGGTCGAAGGCGGTCTCGCCGCGCCGCCGGGCCCGCCCGCGGTACGCGGCCGCGAACCGGGTGTCGGCACCCGTCGCCACCACCAGAGCGGTCCCGCTGCCGGTCGCCACGCTGCTCCCCTGGAAGCACATGTGCGGCGGCTCGGACGCGTCCGGGTCCGCGCCGGGCGGGGCGTCCAGGGCCTGCTTCGGCACCGGCGCCGACTCCCCGGTCAACGCCGCCTGATGGACCGTCAGCCCACTGGCGCGCAGCAGCCGGACGTCCGCCGGCACCAGGTCGCCGGGGCCCAACCGCACCACGTCACCGACCACCAACTGGTCGACGGGGACCTCCCGCACCTGCGGTGCCTCGTCCTCGCCCGGCCGGCGCTGCACCGCCGAGGTGGTGGCGACCAGCTCCTGCAACGCCACCATCGCCCGGCCGGCCTGGTGCTCACCGCCGGACCGCAGCGCGCAGCTGACCACCACCAGCGTCAGGATCACGCAGGCCGTGCCCCAGGACGCGACGGCCGCCGAGACCAGCCCCAGACACAGCAGCACCGTGGTGAACGGATCCCGCAGCGCGCCCAGGAAACGCCGCGGCCAGGACACCGGCCGCCACGACGGCACGGTGTTCTCCCCGAACCGGGCCAGCCGCTCCTCGGCCTGCGCGTCGGTCAGCCCACGCGGCCCGCTGTCCAGCCGCCGCATCAGCTGCAACGCCGTCAGCGCCGCCGGTTCCACCGCCCCTGCCGCACCCGAGGGCTCCGCCGTACCCGCGCGCACCGCATCGGCGTCCGGGGGCACCGGGCCGGCCCCGGGCGCCGCGGTGATCTCAGGCACCGAGCTGACGCAGGCGGGCCGGCGACACACCCTTGCTGCGGGCGGTGAGTTGGACGACGAGCTTCCGCGTCACCGCGACCGTCTCGGGGTCGTCGACGAAGTACACCACTCGTCGGCCCTCGCGGCGGGAGCGGACCAGGCCGGCCAGTTTCAGCTTGGACAGGTGCTGGCTGATCGCGGGCAGCGCGCCGCCGACCCGTTCGGCGAGTCCGCTCACGTCACTCTCGCCCTGGGCCAGTGCCCAGACGATGTGCAGCCGCGGGGGAGAGGCCAGCAGTCCGAACAGCGCGGCCGCCTCGGCCAGCACCTCGGCGGACGGGTCGGCCGGTGTGGCCTTCCCCTCGATGCTCCTCACCACTGCCGCACTCCGTCCCTTTGGGAGCCCCTTGCCCCGGAGCGCCCAGTGTAGGCGGCGCGCCGGATCCGCCGGCAGGCCGAAGCCCGGTGCCGAACAGGTGCATGAGGGGTGCCCGGCCGGCCCGCGACCCGCATGATGGCGCCAGTACCCGACCGGCCCCCACGGGCGCCCCCCCACCCCGCGAGGTCTGCTCATGGAAGAGAGCCGGTCCGTCCCGGGCGGCCGGGCGGTGCGGACGGCACCGGCGCCCGCCCACCGCCCGCCCGCCGCCCCGCGGTCCCCGCTCCGCCCGCTGCCCTGGCTGGCCCTCACCGGCGCGGCGTTCACCCTCCTCCAACTCGTCCTGGTGGTCCCCGGCACCGGCCTGGGCTGGGACGAGACCGTCTACGCCAGCCAGGTCGCCCGGGACGTACCGGCCGCCTTCTTCAGCGCCCCCCGGGCCCGCGGCATCACCTACCTCATCGCCCCGGTCACCGCCCTGACCTCCTCCACCACCGCCCTACGGCTCACCCTCGCCGTCCTGTCCGGCGTCGGCCTCTGGGCCGCGCTGCGGGTCTGGCGGCCGCTGCTCCCCGCCCGGGTGCTGGCCCTGGCCGGCGCGCTCTTCGCCACCCTCTGGATCACCCTCTACTACGGCCCCCAGGCCATGCCCAACCTCTGGACCGCCTACGGGGCGCTCGCCGCCACCGGCTGCTTCCTCCGCGCCGTACAGGACCGCACGGACCGCCGGGCGCTCGCCGGGCTCCCGTTGGCCGTCGCGGTGGTCGCGCTGATGCGCCCGCCGGACGCCGGCTGGCTGGTGCTCGTGCCGGCCGCGGCGGCCCTCGCGGTGCCCCGGTGGCGGCGCCCCGCACTGGTCCTGCTGATGGCCGGCGGGCTGCTGCTGGGCGCCGCGGACTGGGTCATCGAGGCGTACACCCGCTACGGGGGCCTGTTCGCCCGGCTGCACCGCGCCGCCGAGATCCAGGGCGGCATCGGCTGGAATCTGGCCGTCGACGACCAGATCCGCAGCCTGGACGGCCGGGGGCTGTGCCGGCCCTGCGACGTGCCGTGGACCCATCCCGTCACCGCCGTGTGGTTCTTCGCGCTGCCGCTCCTCACCGCCGTCGGCGTACGGGCCGCGGTCCGGGCCCGGCGCCCGGCCACCGCCCTGCTGCCCACCGCCGTCGCGCTGGCGACCGCGGTGCCGTACCTCTTCCTCATCGACTACGCCGCACCCCGCTTCCTGCTGCCCGCCTACGCGCTGCTGTCCCTCCCCGTGGCCGACGGCCTGTGGCGGCTGGTCGCCCCCGGAGGCCGGCTCCGGCCGCGCGCCACCGCCCTCCTCGCGGCGGTGCTCGCCGCCCACCTGGCCGTCCAGTGCGCCGTGCTGACCGGCAACACCGCCCGCAACCGCCACATGCGGCAGGACTTCACGGCGGCCGCCACCGCCCTGCACGCCATGGGGGTGCGGCCGCCCTGCGTCCTGTCCGGCGACCACGCCGTCCAACTCGCCTACTACGCCGGCTGCGCCTCCGAGCAGACCGCCGGCCCCGACGCCAGCGCCACCCCGCGGGAACTGCGCGCCGAGGCCGCCCGCCGGCCCGTGGCGCTGCTCGTCCCACCGTCCGCCGCCCCGCCCGCCGTCGCCCGCGGCTGGCGGCCCGTGCCGCTGGCCGACACCGGCACCTTCCGCGGCTACCGCGCCTACCTCCCGCCCGCCCCACGGACCCCCGCGCCGGCCACCCGGTGACGCCCCGGCGTACGCCCCGCGTACGGTCGTACACCCAGAATTCATCCGCTCTCCGCCCGCTGGTGCGGACCGGTGGCTTCCGCACCGTGTTTGATCGAAGGCGCGGGGAGTGACCCCACCACTCCACCGCGTCAGCCCTCCGCACCAGCAGTCCCGGAAGTGGGCCCATGAGCGCGAGCAGCACCGGCCACGCCGAACGGGCGCGGCTGCGCGCCGCCGAGGATGCCGCCGAGCGGATCGGCACCACGCTCGACGCCCGCACCACCTGCGCGGAACTGGCCCGGTTCGTCTGCCGGTCGCTGTGCGACGCCGCCGCGGTGGAACTGCTCCCCGACGACGCCGAGGACGGGCGTTCCCCGAGCGCCCGGCACCCCGGCGCGCACCCGGCCACCGCCGGGGCCACGGCGGCGCTCCACCAGGTCGCGGCCGAGGGCCGTACCAGCCTCCTGGAACCGGGCGGCCCCAGCGCGCCGGCCCCGGTGTCGGTCCCGCTCCTGGCCCACGGCCACCTCTACGGCGTGCTGCGCGCCGTCCGCGCCGGCGGCGGCTTCACCGCGCACGAGACCGCCACCCTCCACCACGCGGCGCGCCTGGCGGCCGTCCACCTCGCGCACGCCCGCCGGCACGCCGCGGCCCGGCGCACCGCACTGGACCTCCAGCGCGCCCTCCTCGCCGACCCCGGCCGGCCGCACCCCAACCTGGAGCTCGCCACCCGCTATCTGCCGGCCGACAGCGGGGCCCTGGTCGGCGGCGACTGGTGCGAGACGGTACGGCTCCACTTCGGGCGGACCCTGCTGGTCATGGGCGACGTCATGGGCCACGGTCTGGAGGCCGCCGTGGAGATGAGCGCCTACCGCTCCGCCCTGCGCTACGTCGCCTCGGCCGAGCTGCCGCCGCACCGGGTGCTGCGCCAGCTCGACGCCGTGGTGGCCCGGGACGACCGCCGCCGCCCGGCGACCTGCCTGTTGGCCCAGCTCGACCCGGCCCGCGGGATCGCCGCGTTCGCCAGCGCCGGCCACCTCCCGCCGGCCGTCTTCGGCGCCGACGGCACCGCCCGGCTGCTGCCGGTACCGGCCGGCCCGCCGCTGGGCACCGGCGCCGGCGGCTACACGCTCGTCACCCGCGCCCTCACCCCCGCCGACACCCTGCTGATGTTCACCGACGGCCTGGTCGAGCGGCGCGGCGAGGACATCGACGTCTCCCTCGCCCGGCTCGCCGGGATGCGGCTGCCCGCCCGGGCCGGCCCGGCCGACGTCCTCGACGAGGTGCTGGTGCGCCTCGGCGGCCGGTTCGCGGAAGACGACGTGGCGGTGCTGGCAGCGCGGATCCGCCGCCGGTGACCGGGCCCGGACACCCGGATACGGATCCCCCGGCTCCGGTAACCCGGCTCCGGTTCCCCGGCTGCGGTCACCCGGAGTCGGGCTCCGGCGGCCGGGTGATCGCGATCATCGCGACGTCGTCGCTCAGATTGCCGTCCGCGTAGCGCAGAAGATCGTCGTGGAGGCGTCGGACCAGCGCGGCCGGATCGGGTTCGTTCCACTGGGCCAACCGGTCGGTCAGCGGATAGAACGCCCCCGAGCGGTCCCGGGTCTCGATCACGCCGTCGGTGTAGAGCAGCAGCACCTCGCCCGGTGCGAACGTGAAGCTCTCCACCTTGTAGTCGCTCTCCGCCGGAGCCGTCAGACCCAGCGGCACCGCCGGCTCGGCGACCTCCAGCGACCGGATCCACCCGTCGCCCAGCAGGAGCGGCGGGGGGTGCCCGCAGTTCACCATCTCGATGGCCGGATCGTCGTCGTGGACGTCCAGGACCAATGCGGTGACGAAGGACTCCAGGTCCTCCTCGGGGGCGTGCGCCAAGTTCCAGTGCACCGAGTTGCCCAGGTGCGCCACCATCGCGGTCAGGGGGAGGTGCCGGTAGGCCGAGCCCCGGAACGCCCCGACCAGCACCGCGGCCTCCCCGATCGCGGCCAGCCCCTTGCCGCGGACGTCCCCGATCACCATCCGGGTCCCACCGGGCACCGGCACCGCCCCGTAGAGGTCGCCGCCGATCTCGGCCTCGGCCTCCGCGGAGATGTAGGCCGACTCGATCCGCAACCGCCCGATCCGGTGCGGCAGCGGCCACAGCAGCACCTGCTGGGCCGCCACCGCCACCGACCGCACCTGGCCCAGCTGCCGTTGGTGCCGATCACGGGCGTAGCGGAAGAGCGTGACCAGCACCGAGATCACGAGCAGGGCGGCGATCTGCGCCTGGTGGTTCGCGGTCGTCAGCCCGCCGTGCAACTGGCCGATGAGGATCTGGGCGGCCACCGCCAGGGCACCGATGGCGCCGGTGAGGCCGGGCCCGGCGAACGAGGCCGTGATCGCCGGCGCCGCCACCAGGAACGGGCCCAGGTGGATGGTGGTGGGCGTGCTGATGTCCAGCACGGTGATCGCCACGATCAGCGCGAGCGGAATGGCGAGCAGCCCGTGGCTCAGCCGCCAGGGCCGGCCGCTGCGGGGGAGATCGCGCTGTACGCGCATACCTCTTCTCTACACCTGCGACGGCCCCCGCGCCCCCAGGGCCGGTCCGGGCCGGTCCGGTGGATCACGGTCGGACCGGCCCCAGGGCCGCCGCGGCGCGGGATCAGAGCGTCACGGTCCGGCGCGCATCGGCGTAGTGGGCGCCGCGCGGGGTGACGACGCCGGCCGCGACGGTCACCCGGTCCTTCTTGTGGAACGCCGCACCGGGCTTGGGGTGCAGGACCAGGCGCGCCCGGTGCACCCGGGCGTCGCACACCAGCTTCTTGTTGGCGAGGGTCCCGGTGGCCACGGCCGGGCGGTGGCCCTTGGCGGGCCGGCTCGTCGCGGTCGCGGCGAGGTGCACGTCCGACCCCGGGTCGCAGGAGTAGGCGATATCGGCCGTGACGACCGCGGGGCGCCCGGCGCCGAGCGCGACCTTCCCGACGGCCACCGAGTTGGCCTTGGCGACGGCCGGGGAGGCCAGCGCGCCGACGGTGCCGGCGGCGAGCAGCAGGGCGGTGACGGCGGTGCCGGCGACCCGGCGGACCGGACGGGCTGGCTTCACGGGGGTTCTCCTCCACGAGTGCGGGGTGCGCGCGGATGGCGCGGCTGTCGTCGGGAGGGATGGTGATTCCCGCCGCCCGGTTGCCGGCGGGGACCGCCGGGTTCCGGACGGGTGGGTTCCGGTGGCCGGGCGGCCCCGGTGGGGCGGGGGAGCCCCACCGCGACCGCCCACCGGGACCGCCCATCGCGCCGCCGGTCCGGTCAGGCGCCCGGCGGCAGGTGCGCCGGCCGGCCCGAGCCGCGCGACATGCGGTAGCCGCCGATGCCGGCCAGCGCGGCCAGCGCACCGCCCACCGCGGTCCACACCCAGCGGTCCGACCACCAGCCCGAGGACCAGCCGCCGTCGGGCGCACCGTCCGCCGCCGGCTGCTGCGCCGAACTGCTCGGCTGCGGCTCGGGCGAGGCCGCCCCGGCGCCCGGCACCAGGGGAGCGGACAGCTTGCCGTCCACCGCCTGGGCGCCGCCCGCATCGGCCGCGGACGCCTGGACCTCCACCTGGACCGGCTGCCCCAGGTCCTCCGCCGGCAGACCGACGGCGGTCAGCCGCACGTAGTAGTTGCCCGGCAGCGGGTCGTTCGCCCACTGCTCCGACCAACCGCGCACGGTGCGCAGCGCGCAGGACAGCTCGACCGTCGAGGCGTCCTGGGACGCCGCCTTGGTCTGCACGCCGTACCGGCACGCCTGTCGGCGGCGCAGCCCGTCGTAGACGTCCAACTGCCAGGTCGCCGCGCTGTGCCGCGCGGACTCCGGCAGGCTCACCTTGGCCTTGACCGTGACCCGCTGCCCGGCGTCGGCCGGCAGCACCCAGTACAGGTAGTCGCCGGTGGAGGCGCTGGCGGTGGCCCGCTGGTCCACGGCGATCGGGGTCGCGGTGCGGAAGGACGTACCGGCCTCCGTGGGGCCCTTGGCGGCGTCCCCGCCGTCGCTCGCGCTCGCACTCGGGCTCGGGCTGTCGGCGACCGCCGTGCCCGCCCCCGCCATGCCGCCGGCGAACGCCAGGGCGGCGGCGCTCGCGAGCAGTCCGGCCGCCCGCACCGCACGGCCCGTCATGTTACGTACGCTACGCATCAGTTGGTCCTCCAGACGGTGACGCGCCAACGGGAGATCCAGCCCCACACCAGGCCGCCCACCAGGCCGGCGAGGACCAGCGCGCCGAGCAGCCACCAGCCCCGGCCGAGGCCGAAGGAGGCCACGTCGGAGGCGTCGTGCGGCCCGTCGACGAGGTCCACGGCCAGCTCCACCGGCAGGCCCGGTTCGGTCTTGACCGAGGGGGCCGCCGAGAAGGAGTTGCTCACCTGGAGGCAGACCGTCTCGGCGGCGTCCTTGGTGGCACTGTCCGACGAGTCGACCTCGGGCTTGGCGTAGCGCAGCCCGGTGGAGATGACATCGGTCCGGCCGTCACCGGCCTCATCGCCGCGGACGATCTCCCGGCCGTGCAGGGTCGAGGCCCGCAGCAGCACCCCGTAGTCGTTGTTGACCGCGCGGTCCGCGCCGATGCTCACCGAGGCACGCAGTTCCTGGCCCGGCTTGACGTCGACCCGGTACCAGCGGTGCTCGGCGAACTTCTCCCGGTCGCTGTACAGGCCCGGCTTGAGCTCGGGGGCGGTGGCGCACTGCGCGGCACCCTGGGTCGCCACCGGGGTGGCCGTCCGATGGGCCGTGCGATCCACCAACTGGTGTACGCGGTCCCGGAGTTGATTGGTGTGCTGCACCGCGGTGTAGGTGCCGCCGGTGGCCTCGGCGATGCAGCTCAGCTGGCTGCGGGTCTTGGCGTCCGGCAGCAGTCCGAGGGTGTCGACGGTGAGGTGGATGCCCTGGGCGGCGATGTCCCGGGCCACCTGGCAGGGGTCGAGCGGCTGGCAGGTGTCCTCGCCGTCGGTGATCAGGACGATCCGGCGCTGCCCGTCACCGCCCTTGAGGTCCTTGGCGGCGGCCTGGAGGGCCGGGCCGATCGGCGTCCAGCCGGTGGGCGCGAGCGTGGCCACCGCGGTCTTCGCCTCGGTCCGGTCGAGCGGCCCGACGGGGTAGAGCAGCTTGGTGTCCGTGCAGCCGACCTGCCGGTCGTTGCCGGGGTAGTTGGCGCCGAGCGTCCGTATGCCGAGCTGGACGTCCTTCGGTACGGCGTCCAGGACCTCGTTGAACGCCTGCTTCGCCGCGGCCATCCGGCTCTGCCCGTCGATGTCCCGGGTCCGCATCGAGCCGCTGACGTCGAGGGTCAGCTCCACTTTGGGGGCGGCCGCCGGGGTGGCTCCGGGGGTGGGTTCGCCGGCGCTGGCCGGCGTGGGCGACAGCGACAGCGCCATCGCCATCGCGGCGAGCAGCCCGCACACCCCGGCCGCCAGCCTCTTTCTGGTGATCCGTTTGCTGATCGTTCTGGTGATCATCGCCGGATCGTATGGAGAAATCGTCCCGACTCCAAAACGACCCTGACCCGGGCCGCAAACACCCCATAGGCGGAGCGGCCGTGCGCAACTCCCCGACCCCGTCCGCCGCCTGTCGCCGCGCCCGTGACCGGTGGGTCGTCCGCCCCGGACGGTGCGGCATGACGTGTCGCGGAACGGCCCGCCGACGGGTGTCCGATGTCTCCGCGCCAGGTCGGCCTCCGCATCTGGCACTTCCGCGGAATCGGCGCCCACGGAGTGCTGAGGGTGGCCGCCGAGCAGGGCCGGCAGCTCGACCACCCCTGCCCGGTCGACCCGCACGGCGAGCCGCACCTGTGCCGCCTGGCGGACCCCTCCGGCGCGATTGACCGGATCTTGGCGCGTCCGCCCGTGTCGCCCACCGCCGGAACGCGATAGGAATCCCTGGGAACCCGTGAGTAACTTCGCGGGGTCCAGGGAATCGCGTGCCAGCGCGGAACCGGCGACCGAACGGAGACGCAGTCGATGCCGTCCATGCCCCAGCACTTCGGCGACTACCAACACGAGATCTACGCGGGCGGCCTGCGCGGTGAACTCCCCGGGCTGCCGGTGGCCACCGCCGACCTGGAGGCCCGCGCCGAGGCCGCGCTCCCCCCGTCCGTCTGGTCGTACGTGGCCGGCGGCGCCGGGGACGAGCACACCCAGCGGGCCAACGTCGCCGCCTTCGCGCGCTGGGGGCTGATGCCGCGGATGATGGTGGGCGCCGCGCACCGGGACCTGTCCGTCGAGCTGTTCGGCCGGACGCTGCCGTCCCCGCTGTTGATGGCGCCCATCGGGGTACTCGGTATCTGCGCACAGGACGGGCACGGTGATCTGGCCACCGCGCGGGCCGCGGCCCGCACCGGCGTCCCGATGATCGCCTCGACCCTCTCCGCCGACCCGATGGAGGCGGTCGCCGCCCAATACGGCGACACCCCCGGCCTCTTCCAGCTCTACACCCCCGCCGACCGGGACCTCGCGGAGAGCTTCGTGCGCCGCGCCGAGGCGGCCGGATTCCAGGGCATCGTGGTGACCCTGGACACCTGGACCGTCGGCTGGCGCCCGCGCGACCTGACCACCGCCAACTTCCCCCAGCTGCGCGGCCACTGCCTGGCCAACTACACCTCCGACCCGGTCTTCCGCTCCCGGCTCCGCAAGCCGCCGGAGGAGGACCCGGCCGCCGCCGTCGCCCACTACGCCAACGTCTTCGGCAACCCGCTGACCTGGGACGACCTGCCCTGGTTGCGGTCCCTGACGGAACTGCCGCTGATCCTCAAGGGCCTGTGCCACCCGGAGGACGTCCGCCGGGCCCGGGACGGCGGCGTGGACGGCATCTACTGCTCCAACCACGGTGGCCGCCAGGCCAACGGCGGTCTCCCCGCCCTCGACGCGCTGCCCGGCGTGGTGTCCGCCGCCGACGGCCTACCGGTGCTCTTCGACTCCGGTGTGCGCACCGGCACCGACGTGATCAAGGCACTGGCCCTGGGCGCCACGGCCGTCGCGGTCGGCCGCCCGTACGCCTACGGATTGGCCCTGGGCGGCGCCGACGGCGTGGTGCACGTCCTGCGCTCGCTGCTCGCCGAGGCCGACCTGCTGATGGCCGTGGACGGCTACCCGACCCTGGACTCCCTCGGCCCGGAGGCGTTGGTGCGCCTCTGAACGACCCCTCGGGCCGGGCCAGGGGGCCCGCGGCCGCCCGGCGGGCCCGCATCGGGCCAAGTCCGGGCGGGCCGCGGCGGGCGGGCGTAAAGGCCGTCGGGAGCGGGAAGTGGTTAACGGCGAACCGTGCGGGTCGAGTTCGCGCCCACTTCGAAGGGGGTCTCTTGGCGGCTGCTGTGCCTTCGTCTCCGGAGCCGCTGTCTCTGGAACCGCGCCTGGAAACGCGACTGGCGTCGCTGCTGGGCGCCGGGGACCTCCTCCCCTCGCTCGTCGACGCACTGGGCTCGCCGCTGAACGTGGTGCTGCCCGACCAGATCGCCGAGAACGCCGCGCGGTTCCGCGCCGCGTACCGCACCCACCGGCTCGGCGGCCAGGTCTTCTACGCGCACAAGGCGAACCGCTCCAGTGCGCTGCTGCGACGGCTGGCGGCGACCGAAGCTGCGGTGGACGTCGCCTCGCTGGGCGAACTGCAACACGCCCTCGGCGCGGGCTTCGCCCCGGACCGGATCATGGCGACCGGGCCGAAGAACCGCGAGTTCCTGTGGCTCGCCGCCCGGGTCGGCGCCACCGTCAACGCCGATTCGGCCGCGGAACTGGACGAACTGGCGGCACTGGTGCGCGCGCACCAACTGGCCCGCATACGGGTGCTGGTGCGGCTGTCCGCCTTCGACGGGCCCGGCGTGCGGGTGCTGACCCGGCCCAGCCGCTTCGGCACCCCGGCCGGGGAGCTGGACACCCTGCTGAAGACCGTCGAGCGGCACGCCGACGTCCTGGAGCTGACCGGCGTCGGCTACCACCTCGACACCACCAGCCCGGAGGAGAAGGCGCGCGCCCTGGAGGGCTGCGTCCGGGCCATGGACGCGTGCCTCAGCCGGGGCCTGCGGCCGCGGGCGGTGGACATCGGCGGCGGCTTCGGCGTCAACTACCTCGCGCACGCCGCACAGTGGGAGCGCTACACCTCCGAACTGACCGCCGCCGTACTCGGCCGCCGCCCCGCGCTCACCTGGCGCGGCCACGGCTACGGGCTCCGCAACGACGCCGGCACCCTGCGCGGGGCGCTCGGCCTCTATCCGGCCCACCGCCCGGTCGCCGGGGCCCGCTACCTCGACGAACTGCTGGCGCTGCCCGCCCCCTCGTTCGGCGGCCGCACGCTGGCCACCCTCCTGCTGGAGAACCTCTACGACCTGTACACCGAGCCGGGGCGGGCCCTGGTGGACCAGTGCGGGCTGGTGCTCGCCCGGGTGGTGGAGGTGCGCCGCACGGACAGCGGGGAGCCGCTGGTGCGCCTGGCGATGAAGGCGGACGACGCCGGGCTGGAGGAGCACGGGGTGCTGATGGACCCCGTCCTGCTCGGGCGGGACGGCACCCGTGCGGTCGCGGGCGACGGCCCGGCGGCCGGGGTCTACCTGGCCGGCAGCCTCTGCCTGGAGGCCGACCTGATCACCCGCCGGATGGTCTTCCTGCCCCGGCTGCCGCGCCCCGGTGAGCTGCTGGCCTTCGCCAACACCGCCGGATACTGCATGGACTTCCAGACCAGCCGCGCGCAGCACCAGCCCGTCGCGCGCAAGGTCGCCGCCTGGCAGGAGGACGATTCCTGGCGCTGGTGCCTCGACGAGCAGTACTGGCCGATCACACGTCCAGGGGGAGAGCCATGAGGTACGAGAGCATCACCGAGGCCATCGGGAACACGCCGCTGGTACGGATCGATCCGGCCGTGCACGGTCTGCACCACATCGACCTGTACGCCAAGCTGGAACTGCTCAACCCCTTCGGGTCGGTGAAGGACCGGGCCGCCTGGAACATGGCCCGGCCGGGCCTGGCGGCCGCCGCGGAGCACGGCAGCCAGGTCGTGGAGCTCTCCAGCGGCAACACCGCCAAGGCGCTGGCGGTCATCGCGGGGATGCACGGCCTCTCGTTCAAGAGCGTGACCAACCGGATGCGGATACCCGAGATCAAGGACCTGCTCCTGTTGCTGGGCGCCGACATCGAGGAGTTGCCCGGCCAGAGCGAATGCCTGGACCCGACCAACACCGAGGACCCGCTCACCCTCTTCCACCGGGAGCTGTCCGAACCCGGCAGCAGCTACCTCCACACCGACCAGTACTTCAACCCCCGCAACACCGAGGCGCACGCCACCGGCACCGGCCCGGAGATCGTCAAGGACCTGGACGGGCGGGCCCCCGACTGGTTCGTCGCCTGCGTCGGCACCGCCGGTTCGTCCACCGGGGTGGCCCGGGTGCTGCGCGAGCACGACCCCCGGGTGCAGGTCGTCGGCCTGGTCGCCGCAAAGTCCGACTTCATCCCGGGCATCCGCACCCTGGACGAGGTCCACGAGGTCGGCCTCTTCGACCCGGCGACCTACGACACGGTGGAGGCGGTCAGCTCCGACGAGGCCATCGAGGGCATGCTGACGCTGGCCCGGCGCTGCGGCATCCTGGCCGGCCCCACCGGCGGCGCCGCGTACTACGGCACGGTCCGCCATCTCCGCTCCCTGGACGCCGAGTTGACGGAGGGTCAGCAGGAGGGTCCGCAGGTCCGCAGGGCGGCGGTGTTCATCGTCTGCGACCGGATCGAGAGCTACCTCAGCTACACCAAGCGGCGCCGCCCCGACCTGTTCCGCCAGCCGCCCCGCCGGAACGACCCGGCCGACCTGACGGACGCCGAGATCGCCGCGGCCCCGGCCATCGAGACCCCGGACGCGCAGAAGTGGATCGAACGGGACCGCCCGCTCGTCGTCGATCTGCGCAGTCCGTTCGCGTACGCCGCACTGCACATCGAGGGGGCGATCAACATCGTGGACGAGCTCTTCGACGAACTGGTGCGGGGCGGGCTGCCGTTCAGTACCCGGCAGCCGGTGCTGCTGGTCTGTCCCGTCGGCGAGCAGTCCGCCCGCTACGCGGCACTGCTGACCCGGATGGGGCATCCCGACGTCCGCAGTCTCACCGGGGGCGTCATCGCCTGGCGGGACGCCGGCGCGCCGCTGGTCCGGGACTGACCGCGATGGCCCCGATCGCCGCGCACGGCCAGGGTGCCGCGCTCTTCACGGAACTGGGGCCGTGGCAGCGCGCCCTGCGCGCCCAGTTCCCGATCATCACCGCCCACCCGGAGCTGACCTATCTGGACAGTGCGGCCACCGGGCAGAAGCCGCAGGCCGTACTGGACGCCGTACTGGGCCAGTTGACCGCCGCGCACGCCAACGCCGGTCGTGGCTCCTATCCGTGGGCCAACGCCTCCACCGCGCTGGTGGCCGACGTCCGCGACCGGGTCAAGACCTTCCTCGGCGACCCGGAGCCGGAGCGTTCGGCGGTCCACTTCACCGGTGGGACCACCGAGGGGCTGCGCCTGATCGCCCGGGACTGGTTGGCCGAACTCCTCGCGGACGGGGACGAGATCATCGTCCCGTTCGCCGACCACGAGGCCAATCTGGCGCCGTGGCTGGAGGTGCAGCGCCTGCTGGACCGGCAGGGCGTGCGGATCCGGGTCCGGGAGATGCCGCACCAGTCCTCCTCCGGCGACTACGACCCCGCGGCCTTGGCCCGACTCGTCGGACCCCGCACCCGCTTCGTGGCCGCCACCCACGTTCACCACGTCTACGGCGGCGACATGAACGTCCACCTCATCCGCCGGGCGGTCGGGCCGGAGGTGCCGATCTGCCTGGACGCCGCGCAGAGCGTCGGCCACCTGCCGGTCTCGGTGGCCGAACTCGACGTGGACTTCGTGGTGTTCTCCGGCCACAAGGCGTTGGCGCTGCCCGGCTCCGGGGCGCTCTGGGCCCGGCAGGCCCGTGGCCCGGAGCTGCAACCCGGCGGCTGGCGGGGCAGCCCCAACACCACCGGGATCGCGAGCCTGGCGGCGGCGCTGGACTGGCTGGACGCCGCGGGCACCGACCGGATCGCGCGCTGGACGGTCGCGCTCGCCGCCCGGCTGTCCGACGGCCTGCGTCACCTCGATGCCTACGAAGTCCTGGGCTGCCAGCGCAGTCTGGCCGTCGACTCGCCGGTCCAGCAGCGCTGCGGGATCGTCACCTTCCGGCATCGCGGCATCGGCGCCCGCGACCTCGGCTTCATCCTCTTCAGCCACGGCTTCATGGTGCGCACGGACGGCCACTGCCAGGCGGGTGCGGGGGAGCGGACCAGTTCCGTGCGGGTCAGTCTGCACGTCTACAACACCCCTGAGGAGATCGACCGGTTGCTCGCCGTGCTCGCTTCCCTGACATGACTGCCGTTACGTGCCCGTTCCGTACCGCTGGGTGCCCGTTCGTCGTCGTGCGGTGCCCCTCCGGAGTGAAAGGGAGGCCCTATGGCTAATGGAAACCGTTTCCACCTGTAGCCTCGTGGTCGACGGTGCGGCGCGGGTGGGAACGGATGGAGTGGTGCGACCAGATGGGGCTGAGCATGGCCGTCGCGGAGTGGTGGGTGGAGCGCTGGGAGCGCCAACAACGGCGCTACGCCATCGACCGCGAGGAGCGGTTCACGGTGATCGCCGATGTCGTCGAGTATGTGACGGCGGGTCAGCGTGGTCCGCTGGTCGTCGATCTCGGCTGCGGCCCGGGCTCGCTCGCCGCCCGGCTCGCGGAGCGGCTGCCGCGCGCCGAGGTCGTCGGGGTGGACATGGACCCGCTGCTGCTGGAACTGGCCCGCACTCACCACTCCTCGGCCGCCCGCTACGTCGACGCCGTGATCGGTGCGGACGGTTGGGTCGAGGCGCTGACGCTCGGCCGCCCGCTGGACGCCGCGGTCTCCACCACCGCGCTGCACTACCTCCCCGAGCCCGTCCTGCGTCGCACCTACGCCCAACTCGCCGCCCTGCTCCGGCCCGGTGGTGCCCTGGTCAACGGCGACCACCTCCCGCAGTCCGGGGCCGTCGCCGGGGCGCTCGCCGCCCATGTCGGGCGCCGGCGCGCCGAGCGGCTACAGGACGGCGCCCACGAGGACTGGGAGTCCTGGTGGGCGGCGGTGTCGGCGGAGCCGGAGCTGGCCGAACCGCTCGCCGAGCGCCGCCGCCGACTGCGGGTGCCCGCCGACGGCGGCGGTGACGGCTGCGCGGACAACGGGCTGTCGGTGTCCGATCACACCGCACTGCTGCGCGAGGCCGGTTTCGCGTATGTCGTCCCGGTATGGCAGTTCGGCGACAGCTGTGTGCTGGTCGCGATCCGGTAGGCGACGTCCGCGGCGGGCGGGTGCCCGCCGCGGACCGTTGACCGGCGCAGCTCAGCCGGCGACGACCGGTACCGCTTCCACGGGGGCGTCGTCGGTCGCGTCCCTCGGGGTGTCCTTGCCGGTCACCGCGAGATAGCCGACGAGCAGGGCGATGGGCACGGTGAGGGCGAGGGTGACTGGTCCGGTGCCCCAGTCGAGGCCGCCGCGGGTGGCCGAAACGCCCATCCAGTCGGCGAAGGAGGCGCCGAGCGGGCGGGTCAGGATGTAGGCGCCCCAGAACGCGGCGACCGCGTTGAGGCCGAGGAACCGTCCGGAGAGCGCGGGCACCAGGATGAGCGCGCCGAAGACGAGGCCCGAGGTCAGGTACCCCAGGTGCAGAGTGCCCGCGGTGAGGTCGCCGACGGCGGTGCCCAGGGCGAAGGTGGTGAGCACGGTCGCCCAGTAGAAGGTCTCCCGGCGCCGGGTGCGGATGCTGTGGATGGAGAGGGTGCCCTCGGAGGCGTACCAGGCGATCAGGATGACGGCCAGCGCCACCGAGAAGGCGAGGGTGGAGACCACGTACGGGATGCCGGCGATGACGTGGACGACGTCGGCGGCCATCGTCCCGAAGACGCTCACCATGACGATCGCCGACCAGTAGATCCCGGCCCGGTAGCGGGTCGAGCGGAACTGTGCCACCAGCGCGACGGCGAAGCACGTGAAGCCCAGGGCGCCGGCGGGTATCGGCCCGAGCGTCCGGCCCAGGTAGTCCGAGGCGGTCTCGCCCATGCCGGTGGTGAGGATCTTCACCACCCAGAACAGCGCCGTCACCTCGGGGACCTTGCTCCGGCCGGGAGCGGCGCCGAGGTATCGTCCTGGGGCCTCGGGGGCCGCCGTCGTGCTGCCCGGCTGTCCGATCGTCATGTTCCGCCCTTCCGGCGCACGGTTGCGCACGTTCCCTGACCCGCGAATGTCTACAGGACTGTAGACGGTCATGGTGAGCGGAAGGTTCACCCCCGTACCCCGTGGATTTTCCGGAACCGGCCGGGATCCGTGCCCGGCGGCCGTCCGTGGCGCCGACGCGACGGTGAAACCAGGGGAAACTCTTGGTGTCCAGGACGTCGGAAGGATGTTCGGGGGCGCCGCATCTGCCTAGCATGTGCGGCGGAGCGACCACGGGTCCCTCCCGCCCTTCCGACACCGTTCCCCGTACGCCCCCAGGAGGACCCGTGCCACGAGCCGGCCTGCGGCGACTGCGGTCGCCGCGCGTCTGGGGTCCCGGCGGCGCCGTGGCCGTGGCCGGCGCGATCACCGCGGTCACGCTGACCGCGGGCGCCGGACCGGACGTCGGGACCACCGCCGACGGCCTCCCGCACACCACCGTCGAGATCTCCGCGGGCGAGTGCGGCCGCGGCTGGCAGCACCCCCGCCCCGGCACCCAGGTCTTCGACCTCCGCAACAGCTCCAGCCGCGCCGCCGAGGTCTACCTGCGCGGTGCCGGCGGCGGTCCGGTCCACGGCGAGGTCGAGGGCATCGGCCCCGGCACCACCCGGCAACTGCGGGTCCGCCTCGGCCCCGGCGCGTACGCCTTCACCTGCCTGCCCGACGACGCCGACGCGGTCACCGGGCCCACCGTCCGCATCTCCGGCACCGGCCCCGGCGGCCCGGCCGCCGCGCCGGTCACCCAGCACGATCTGATCGACCCGGCGATCGACTACCAGAAGTGGGTCGCCGGCGGCCTCGACGACCTCGTCCGCCAGACCGACACCCTGCGCACCGCCGTCACCGACGGCGACCTGTCCGCCGCCCGCACCGCCTGGCTGCCCGCCCACCTGACCTACGAGCGGCTGGGCGCGGCCTACGGCGAGTTCGGTGACGCGGACAAGAAGATCAACGGGACCACGGCCGGGCTCGCGGGCGGCGTCCACGATCCCGGGTTCACCGGATTCCACCGCGTCGAGTACGGCCTGTGGCACGGCGAGCCGGCCGCCGGGCTGAGCGCCCCCGCCACCGCGCTCGCCGAGGCGGTCCGGGCCCTGCGCGACGACTGGGCGCAGGCCCGGATGGACCCGGCGGCGCTCGGGCTGCGGGCCCACGAAATCCTGGAGAACACCGAGCAGTTCGAGCTGACCGGCCGCACCGACTACGGCAGCGGCAGCAACCTCGCCACCGCCCGCGCCAACCTCGACGGCACCCGCGCGGTGCTCGCCCGACTGCGCCCCCTGCTCACCACCCGCTATCCGGAACTCCCTTCCCTGGACAGCGCGTTGGACCGCACCGGCCGGTTGCTCGACGGCTTCCACCGGGACGGGCGCTGGACCCCACTGGACGGCCTGAGCCGCCCCGAACGGCAGCGGACCAACGCGGCGGTGGGCGACCTGGTGGAGCGGCTGGCCTCGGTGGCCACCCTGTGCGATCCGCGGAGGACGGTGTGAACGACGCCCAGCACGGCGGCAGCAGCGACGACGGTACGAAGGGCGCCCGGCGGACCGGCGTCGCCCGGCGCGGGTTCCTGCGCGGCGCGGCACTGGCCGGCGCCGGAGGGCTTGTGGCCGGCGGCGCCGGACTCGCGGCCGGCGCCGCCGCGCCCGCCCGCGCCCTCTCCGCCGACGGCCCCGGCCCGCAGCTCCCGCTGCCCGGCACCGGACCGCTCGGCGGGGCTGCACCCGCCGTGCCCTTCCACGGACCGCACCAGGCCGCCGTCCTCACCCCGCCCCGCCGGGTCACCGCGTTCGTCGCCTTCGACGTCACCGCCGAGGGCCGTCGGGACCTGGCCGACCTGCTGCGCACCCTCACCGAACGGGCCCGCTTCCTCACCGGCGGCGGCGTCCCGGACCCGCTCGGCGTCACCGGCCCGCCCGCCGACTCCGGCATCCTCGGCCCCCAACTCCCGGCCGGCGCACTGGCGGTCACCGTCGGCGTCGGCGCGGCGCTCTTCGACGACCGGTTCGGACTGCGGGCCCGCGCGCCCCGCCGCCTCACCGCCATGCCCGCCTTCCCCGACGACGACCTGCAACCGGACTGGTGCCACGGCGACCTGAGCCTCCAACTGTGCGCCGACGACACCGACACCGTGCTGCACGCACTGCGCGACATCGCCCGCCACACCCGCGGCGCCCTCCAGGTCCGCTGGCGGCTCGACGGCTTCGCCAGCCCGCCCCGCCCCACCGGCACGCCCCGCAACCTCTTCGGCTTCAAGGACGGCACCGCCAACCCCGACCCGGGATCGTCCCGCGAGATGAAGGGCCTGGTGTGGGTCGGACCGGGCACGGGCGAGCCGGACTGGGCGGTCGGCGGCAGCTACCAGGTCGTCCGCCTGATCCGGATGCTGGTGGAGTTCTGGGACCGGGTCTCGCTGACCGAGCAGGAGCGAATGTTCGGCCGCGCCCGGGAGACCGGCGCCCCGCTCGACGGCAACGACGAGCACGACAGCCCCGACTACCCCGGCGACCCCAAGGGCGACGTCATCCCCCTGGACAGCCACATCCGCAAGGCCAACCCGCGCACCGCGGACACCACCGACCAGCGGCTGCTGCGCCGCGCCTACAACTACGACCGCGGCATGGACGCCAACGGCAACCTCGACATGGGCCTGCTCTTCTGCTGCTACCAACAGGACCTGGCCCGCCAGTTCGAGACCGTCCAGCGCCGGCTGGCGGGCGAACCGCTGACCGACTACGTCAAGCCCTTCGGCGGCGGCTACTTCTTCGCGCTACCGGGCGTACGGGACCGGTCCGACTGGTACGGCCGGGCCCTCTTGGCGCCGTAGGGCCGGCCCGGCGGAGCACGGCCGGGTCCGCGGCGTTGACCCACCGGACAGGCCCCGCCCGGCTCCGCCGCCAGGCAGCCCGCCCACCGTTCGCGTAGAACGGAGGAACGAGCCACCCGTGAACCCCAACGGTCAACAGACAGTCAAGCTTTACCCTTGGATACCTGACTCGGTGTTCACTCACCCGCCATCATGGCTCTGCCCCGACGCCGTCCGCCCGGCAGAGCATCCGGCCGTACGGAGCAACCGCGAACAGCCCGGAGGATGAGAACCAGATGGCCATCAGGGGAAAGACCCAAGCGATACGGATCGTGGGGGCCGTCGCCGGCACCATGGCGCTCGCCGCGCTGGGCGGGGGAGCCCCGGCCCTGGCGGCCGGCGGCCCGCACCCCGGCCCCTCCGGAACCGCCACCCCCATCAAGCACGTGGTCGTCCTCTTCGACGAGAACATCTCGTTCGACCACTACTTCGCCACCTACCCCAAGGCCGCGAACACCGACGGGACGAAGTTCACCCCGTCCCCGAAGACCCCTCGGGACATCGACAACCTGCGCACCGCCGGGCTGCTCAAGCACAACCCGAACCAGTACCTCCCCAAGCGGCTCACCCCGCAGCAGGCCATGACCTGCGACCAGAACCACGAGTACGGCCCCGAGCAGTACGCGTACCACGGCGGCAAGGCCGACGAGTTCGTCCAGAACACCGACTCCGGCAAGTGCTCCGGCGGCCTCTTCGGCGAGCCCGGCCTGGTGATGGACTACTACGACGGCAACACCGTCACCGGCCTGTGGAACTACGCCCAGCACTACGCCCTCAACGACCGCTCCTTCGGCTCGGTCTACGGGCCCTCCACCCCGGGTGCGATCAACCTGGTCTCCGGCCAGACCCACGGCGTGATCTCCACGGACCCGACCTCCGGCACCGAGGACCCGAAGCAGACCGCCAAGCCGGACGGTTACGCCGTCCAGTCGCCGGACGCCCGGGGCGTCGGCACGATGATCAACGACCCGGACCCGGCGTACGACGACTGCTCCGGCAAGGACCACACCGGCAAGAGCGCGCTCGCCGCGATGCAGGGCCGCAACATCGGCGACCTGCTCAACGCCCGTGATGTCAGCTGGGGTTGGTTCCAGGGCGGCTTCCGGCCCAGCACCGCGTGGGACGGCCAGCAGGGCCACTACGCCAAGTGCACCGGCACCACCCACGCCAACGTCGGGGGAGCGGCCGTCGTCGACTACAGCCCGCACCACGCCCCCTTCCAGTACTACAAGTCCACGGCCAACCCGCACCACCTGCCGCCCAAGAGCGTCGACGAGATCGGCCACGCCGGCCAGGCGAATCACAACTACGACCTGACCGACTTCGACGCCGCACTGCGCGCGGGCAAGCTGCCGGCCGTCAGCTTCCTCAAGGCCCCCGCCTACCGGGACGGCCACGCCGGCAACTCCGACCCGATCGACGAACAGCACTTCCTCGTCGACCAGATCAACCGCATCCAGCAGTCGCCCCAGTGGAAGGACACCGCCGTCGTCGTCGCCTACGACGACTCGGACGGCTGGTACGACCACGCCTTCGCCAAGCCGCGCAACGGCTCCAAGGACACCGCCGCCGGATCCAACGGCAAGTCCACCGACAGCCCGGCCTGCCAGTCCGGCCCGGCGGCCGCCGGCGGCTACCAGGACCGCTGTGGCCCGGGCACCCGTCAGCCGCTGCTGGTCATCTCCCCGTACAGCAGGACCAACCACATCGACCACACCGCCACCGAGCAGACCTCGATCATCAAGTTCATCGAGGACAACTGGCACATCGGCCGGATCGGTGACGCCTCCTTCGACGCCCGCGCCGGCGCGCTGACCTCGATGTTCGACTTCCGGCACCCCAACGGCAAGCAGGTGCTGCTGAACACCGACGGCTCGGTCAAGTCCGTCGGCCCGATCCGCCCGGTCAAGCCGGTCCGGACCAGCATCACCCCGGGCTCCGCGATGCAGAACACCGCGGCCGTCGACGGCGGGTCCGGTTTCCCCGTCCTGCCCGTGAGCATCGGCGCGGCCGCGGTCGCGGCCGGCGCCACCGGCACCTTCTTCGCCCTCCGGCGCCGCCAGGAGCAGCGCACGACCTGAACCGGGTGAACCCGGGCCCGCACCCTCCGCGCCCGGCCGGACCACCGCCCACAGCGGTCGGCCCGGCCGGGCGCGGCATGTGTCCGGCTAGGCCCGTTCCGCGAGCAGCAGGTTCGCGGCGAATCCCAGGAAGGCGAGGCCGCTGACCTGCTCCATGCGGCGGCGGAAGGACGGGCGCCGGACCCGCTCGCCCAGGGCGGCGGCGGCCGTGGTGACGACCCAGTACCACAGCGCCAGTTCGAGGACGTCGATCGCGGTGAGCAGCAGGGTCGCGCCGAACGCCGGGGTGTCGTGCGGGAGGAACTGCGGGATCAGGCTCATGTAGAAGATGCCGGCCTTGGGGTTGAGCAGATTGGTGCCGATCCCGGCCCGGAAGGCGGCCCACCGCCCCTGTGCAGCCGTCCCGGGCGCCGCTGCGGGCATCGGCGCCGGGGTGGTGTCCGCGGTCGCAGCGGCGGTCGCGGGCTCCCCGGCCGCCCCGCTTCCCGCGCGCCGCCGGGCCTGCCATAGCGCCGAACCGCCCAGCCACACCAGGTAGAGGGCGCCGCCGATCCGTAGCGCGTCGAAGGCCAGCCGGGACGCGGTCAGCAGCGCCGTCAGGCCGACGGCGGTGGCCAGGCCCCATGCCAGGCAGCCGGTCAGGATGCCGAGCGCGGCGGCCCGTCCGCCGGTCCGGCCGTGTGCGATGGAGGTGCGCAGGACGAGCATGGTGTCCAGTCCCGGGGTGACGTTGATGAGCGCGGCCACACCGGCGAACCACAAGAGCGAGGTGAACATGTCATGTGTGAACATGTCGTGAGCCTAGGAGGTCATCGCCGATCCGTCCCCGCGGTTGCCTCGCAGCACTGGCCGGCCTGGTGTTCCTCGTCCTCGGCATCATCCACTGATCCCGCTGATCCCATGGGCCCTGCTGATCCCGCTGGCCCCACTCCGCGAATACCCGCACCCGCGCCCGGTTCCCGGCTCGCCGCCCGTGCGTCGTACCGCGCCGCTCACAGTTCCTGGGCGGGCCAGTCCAGCAGCCGGGCGCCGATCACGGCGGTGTGCAGGGTGTACCGGTGCACCGGATCGGCCGGATCCGCGCCGGTGAGCTGGTGTACCCGGGCCAGTCGATAGGTCAGCGCCCGCACGCTCAGCGACAGCCGCCGGGCCGCCTCCGCCGCTATGCACCCCGCGTCGAAATACACCGCCAGGGTCTCCAACAGCGGCCCGGCCCCGCCCCGGGCCTCCCGCAACGGCCCCAGTGTGCTGAGCACCAGGTCGGCCATGGCCTGCCGGTCCCGGGTGAGCACCGGGTAGACCAGCAGGTCGGCGGCGTACAGCACGGGGTCGCCGAGCCCCAGCCGCTCGGCCAACTCCAGTGCGTTGAGCGCCTCTTCGTAGGACTGGACGATGCCCCCGGCGCCGCCGTGCGTCCGGCCGACCGCCACCCGGCCCCCGCCGATGGCGGTGTGCGACTGCCGCGCGAAGTGCGCCAGTACCTCCGCCGGATCGCCCGGCGCGATACAGATCAGCCGCCCTTCCTTCGTGGTCAGCAGCAACTGCCGGTCCCCGAACCGCCCCACCAGCGCCTGGTGCACCCGGCGGGCCACCGGGTCGGCCTCCGTGTACGCCACCGAACCCTCGGCCACCGCGACCGCGTGGGCGTGCGAGAGCCGCAGCCCGAAGCGTTCCGCCCGCTCCGCCAGCCGCCCCAGGTCGCTGCCCCCGTAGAGCAGGTCGTCGATGAACTCCCGCCGGGCGGCCTCCTCCTGGCGCACCGCGAGGTGCTGCGCGCGTTCGTAGCCGCCGGCCAGCGCGTCCACCGCCTGGGCCAGCGCCGCCAGCACACTGTCGGCCGGCGCCGACGCGGACCGCGGCCAGGCCGCCCGGGCGACCGCGAGGTGCGCATTGACCAGGGCCCGCAGGCTGTGCCCCTCCTCGGCGGCCCGTTCGCCCGCGACGCGCCGCGCCTGGAGCTCGTCGCGATTCAGCCGCCGCCCGGTCCGTGCCACATCGGTGAGGACCCCCGCGTACCCGGCCAGGAATTCCTCGGGCAGCTCCCGCCCCGTCACGCGTTCCCCACTCCTCGGTGTGTTTTCTTGACGCTCCCTTGACACTTTCTTAACACAAGGAGGGTGCGGGGCGTCCAGGCGAGCCACGGCCGGGGCGGTACGGGCCGCACGCGGGCCACGTGGGGGTCAGGTCGGGTGACGGGACGGTCCGACGGCGATCGGCCGGCCGCTCACGCCCGTTGACACGTCCGGTCGGTGAGCGCGGGCGGCTGCACCGTCCCGACCGGCGCCCGGAGTCTGGCAGGGCATGAGCGGTGCCGGCCACCGCGCCGCCGGCGCGCCCTCCTTCAGCCGCCGAGGGCGGTCAGCGTCGCGTCGAGGTCGGTGGCGCGGGGCTGGTTGTGGGGGAGCTTGGCGAGGACCCGGGCCATGCCGCAGGTGTCGGTGACGGCGGAGAAGACCAGTCCGCCGGCGACTCCCGCGGACAGCCAGCGGGCGGCGGTCCAACGCCGGCCGGCGAGCAGTCCGACCAGGACGAGGGAGCCGGCGGCGAGCCGGACCTGGCGTTCCATCGCCCAGACCGGGCGGGCGCCGGCAGGGCGGTGGAGGTCGTGTCCGAGTCGGGTCCAGTTGCCGGTACCGCCGGAGAGGGTGACGGCGGGGACGCCGTGCTCGGCGAGGCGCTCGCGTGCCTGGGCGGAGCGGGCGCCGGAGGCGCAGACGACGAGGAGGTCGCCGCGGCCGGCTGCGGCCCGCAGGGCGTCGAGCGCCGCATCGAGAAGGTCCAGGGGGATGTTGTGGGCGCCGGCCAGGTGGCCGGAGGCGTATTCGCCGGGGGTGCGCACGTCGATGACGGTGAACTCGGCCAGGCGTGTGCGGACCTGGTCCGGGGTGAGTTCGGTAGCAGAGCTCATGAAGATCATTCCGTTCTCGTGGGTGGTGCCCCCTTCGGTAGGATACCCATAGGGGTATATCGACGGGAGTTGCCGTGGAACCGACCCGCCCACCCCGCAATCACGGTCGGGCACCATCAGAGGGGTGGCCGCGGCGGTCACCGGCCGGCGCCGTGGGCCCGATCAGACGCTACGTGGAGGAACGAGTGGCCGAGTCCCGGCGGAACGCTGCGCGGCCCGGGCCGCTGCCCAACGGTCGGCACCACCTCAGCCGCGCGGAGGTGGTGGCGTCGCAGCGGCTGCGGATGCTGACCGCGCTCGCGGAGGCGATGAAGGACAAGGGGTACGTGGGGACTTCGGTCGCCGAGGTCATCCGGCGCGCCGGGGTGTCGCGGGAGACGTTCTACCAGCAGTTCCGGTCCAAGGAGGACTGCTTCGTCCAGGCCCTCGACGCCGCCACGCACCAACTGGCGGGCCTGCTGGAGACGGCCTGGCAGTCGGCGGACGGCTCCCCGGAGGCGACCCGGCCGGTCGCGCCGGAGGAAACCTTCCGCCGACTGCTGCGCCTCTATCTGCACACCCTCACCGAACGGTCCGCCTTTGCGCGGCTGTTCCTGGTCGAGGTGTACGCCGCCGGGCCCGAGGCGATGGCCCGGCGCATGGCGTGGCAGCGACGGTTCGCGGACGCCATCGCCGAGATCTTCCGGGTGGGCGCGGAGGGCGGTGCGGACGAGCGGCGCTTCGACTGCGAGGCCCTGGTCGCGGCCGCGGCACACCTGGTGACGGTGCATCTGGTCGCGGACGACGTGCAGGGCATCCGCGGGTTGGAGGATCCGCTCGTCCGTCTCGCCGTTCGGCTGCTGGGTTGAGCGGTTAGCCGGCCACGGGGAGCCAGGCGACGTTCCCCAACTGGTTCCGGAGGTTGGCGGGAAGCAGTGGTGTCACCAGCGAGCGGTAGCCGGCCACCTGCTGCCGGCCCTCGGTGAGGTTGCCCTTGAACAGCTCGTGGGGTGTCTTGCTCGGGATCGGCAACCCCGGGCCGCAGATCGGAATCCTCGGTGCCTGACGGTTGAGTTGGTCGCCCCCGCCGGAGACGGCGTGCGGGTCGATGGGGTAGCCGTGGTCACCGGTCAAGTAACCGACCACGCCGTTGGCGAAGCACGCCAGGTTCGTGATCACGTTCTCGGAGTAGCAGATGCCGTCGTTGGTGTTGCAGATCTCCTTGACCGTCAGGTCGCCGAAGCCGCGCGGCCCCTTCATGGTCATGCCCGGCAGGATCGTCGGCAGGTTGGTCTCGACGCCGCCCGGGCCGCCGTCCGCACCGGGACGCCGGGGATCGCCGTAGAGCACGCCGTTGATCTGGTTGTGCGGGACGACGTCGCTGCCGGAGAGGGCGGCCAGCTCGTCGCCGGCGACGATGGCGCCCTGCGAGTAGCCGGCGATGGTGACGTGACTGGCCCCGCAGGCGCCGTGGAACTCCTTTACCGCGGAGTCGAGTTTGCCGATGCCCTCGGCCACGGAGTCGTCCAACGACACGGTGTCGCCCGGATACGGGGCGATCGACGCCGAGTAGTGGATCTTCGTGAAGGCGACGCCCTCGGGAAGCTTGGCGTTACTGGGGTCGTAGACCCCCGCATCGGGATCGAGGTGACCGCCCACCTCGAAGATCATGGTGTTCGGGCAGTCGGCCCGGGGCTGTGCCTGTGGGGCGGCCACGGCTTGCGGCATGCTCAGCCCCAGGACGGGCAGCGCGGCAAGTAATGCGAGGAACGATCGTGCCTTTCGCATGTGCACCTCGTCTCGAATGGGCTTGGGTGGAACGGGAGTTCCGGCCCAGTGCGACGCCAAAGGTAGCGCTGGGCGAGCTTCTGCGAACAGGGATGTTCGTGAAAGTACGGTGTGCGTGAGGGGCGTGTCGTGGCGGTGCGGAGTGCGCCGGGGCGGTCTGCCGGGGAGTCGAACCTGCGGAAACCGCTGCTGGCCCCTGGTCGCGGTGCGCCGACGGATGGACTCTGTTTGTGAATGTCGTGCGGTGTCGGGCGGGGCGGAAATTTTCGGGGCCCTCTGGGAGGATGCCGGGCATGGGGTAGTTCGGTGCGCGCCGGGGTCGGCCGATCCGAGGGCCCTCGCGGGCGTGGCGCGGTCCGGGGCGTCGGTCGATGCGTGACGTCTGGTGCCCGGACGGCACCGCGTCGCGCGCCGTGCTGTTCGGGACCGCTGAGTACCGGTCATCCGAGCTGACTTCGATACCCGCCGTGCGGGAGAACCTCGCCGGACTCCGCGCCGCGTTGACCACCCCGGAGCGCGGGCTGCTCGCGCCGCCGCACTGCCGTGTGGTGGGCGACGGCGAACCGCCCACCATGTCCGGCGCCGTCGTTCGCCCCGGCCGGCGAGCCGCACACCACGTTCACCGGTGCGCTGCTGCGCGCGCTGGCCGCCCCGGAGCCGCTCACGCTCGATGAGATCCACGCCACCGTCGACGCCGAGTTGGCCAACCGCGGCCTGCCCTGTCCCCAACGTCAGGCGGTGAACGTGGCCGGTGACCTCACGCTGGTCCGTGGCCCCGGGCCGACGGACCAGGAGTCGGCCGGGGCGCCCGGAACCGCCGTCCCGCCGGCGGCCGTCTTCGGCCGACCACCGGTCAGGCACTGGGTCAGGGCCTCTGCACGGCTGTTCGCCTGGACGTCGTTGCTGGCCATTGCCCCGATCACCTACGCCCTGTGGGTGCCGTTGGCGGTCGGGCCCGCCGCGCCGTACGCCACCGTGATCATGCTGTCGCTCACCGGCGTCGCCTCGATCCCGGCCGGTCGCCCCCGCCTGACGGTGGATGCCGCGGGGCTCTCGGTCACCTTTGAGGCGGTCTCCCGGGCCCGCACCGACATCCCTTGGGAGGACGTCGCGTACGTCGGGCTTCTCCATCGCGCCGAGCTGGCGAGCGAGGATTCCAAGCAGACCTTCGAGAACATCGTGGTGGTGCGACTACGGGCCGGTGTACCGGTGTTACACCTGCCGAGCCGGGCGGGCAACGGCGGTCTCGAAGCACTGGGTTATGTCTCCGTCGGCACCCTCAAGCACCTCGACGCCGACCCGGTCCTCGTGCGCGACGCCGTACTCCGCTTCGCCCCGGCCGCTACCGCACCAACAACGAACTCCTTGAACTCGACCCGCGCCTCATCCCGTTGGCCTGACCCGGCCACCGTCCGCGTGGACTTGTACTGGTCGCCCGGCCGGGCGGGCGTGGTGAGTCGTCCGGTGCGCAGAACCGCGGAGCGTGGCTGGTCACCCGCCGTCGCCGGGTGGTTGGGGCACCGGCCGGGGTACGCGGGTGAGGTGGAAGAAGAAGTCCGCCGGCGCCCCCTTCTTGTCCATCACGCACAGCAGGACGTCGTCGGTGAGCCGACGGAAGTGGTCGATGATGGGCAACTGGTCGTAGACCATCGCCGTGGACTGCTTGCCGCGGAAGTCCACCCCGCGCAACGTCGCGAGGCCCATCTCCTCGAACGAGAAGACCGTCCCCTGCTCGTCACGGCACAGCAGCGGCTCGACGTGATCGGCATCGACGAACCGCTTGCCGTACCACCGCATCTGCGCCAGCAGCGCGGCGTTCTCGCTGGTCCGCTCGAACCCGCCGCCCTGCCAGGTGCCGATGAGGAGGGCGGTGTCGACCGGTTCGAGCCGGTCGAAGAGTTCGGCCAGCTTCGTGCTGTCGTACTCCCCTCCGGACGCGATGACGTCCAGGACTTCCTGCTCGATGTCCATGGGCGGGGCCTCCTTCGGCCGGTGGACGAACGGGGTGTGCCGGGTGTGCGCGGCGCTGTCCGGACCACCCGGCAGGGGAGCGGCGACCGCCCGGCCGGGCCGTACGGGGTCGAAACGGTGGTACATCCGCGCATGCCAGAGCACCACCCGCTCCAACGCCACCGCGGAACCATACCCGGCCGCGGTGAGCGGAGCCAGGGCCCGCCGGCAGGCGCCGAGCGCCGCCTCGGCCCGTTCGTACGCCTCCGGTTCGCTCAGCCCGATGGCGAGTGCGTCGACCTTCCCCTCGTGCCGTTCCCGGTGGTGGCCGCGGAGATCGTTGAGCAGCCGGATCGCGATCGCGGCCTGGCGCAGCGCGCCGAGCAGCACGGGGAGGCGCCGGGCCAGACCCGGCTCGTCCATGAGCGCCCACAGGGCGGTGACCTGCTGTTCTACGCCGATGGTCCAGGCGCCGTGCTCCAGATAATCCGTCAGTCGGGGTGCCCCGCCACCGGCGGCCGCGGTCCGCGCCGCCGCGCGTTCGCGGTCCATGCCCGTCAGGGTCTGGTGCATGCTTTTCCGCCAGAGGGCGATGAGTTCGGGTCGACCGCCGTGGTGCAGGCCCTCGGCGATCTCCGCCAGTGCGCGCGCCATCGGATCGGTGCTGTCGCTGCCGTTCTCGCTCCCGGCGAGGACCCGGTGCCAGGTCCGGACGCGGGAATCCGTCGGGTCCGGGCCGGCGGAGTCCGATGCATTCCGGACATCCGCTGCGTCCCCGTCGCCTGGCTCCGCCCCGTCACCCGGCTCTTCCCGGTCCTGAGGTCCGCTCGGCGGATCCGGTTCGTATGGTGTCCGTGGTGCCTTCGGCGTCTCCGGTTCGCCTGACGCCTCCGGTGCCTCTGACGTCTCCGGTTCACCTGACGCCACCGGTGCGTCTGGTGCCTCCGGTGCGTCCAGGACGTTGTCGATCGCCATCAGCCAGAGCGTGAGCCGGGAGATCTGATAGCAGGTCTCCGAAGGCAGCCACGGGGTGAAGAACGCCGTTTGAAGGCACATCAGGGGGACGAGCGCGGTGCTCACGGGCAGCCCGAGCCCTTTGAGCCAGATCTCCAGCCGCGGCATGTTCTGCAATGCGGCGGAGCATGTGTCCGCTATGGAAACGATCTCTCGGGGAGGGTGGCAGGCAGGTCGCGAAGTGTCCACGCCGTCAGGCTACGTCCGGCCCGTCGATCTACGTTCGGCCCGCCGGTGACTCATGCGTCCGCAGCGTATGCAGCGTCCGCAGCGGAGGCGACGATGGGACCGGTGGGATCGGCGGGACCGGCGGGGCCGGGGCCAGCTGAAGCGGAACCCGGAGAAGCCGAAGCGAAATCAGGAGAAGCAGGGGCCCGATGTCAAACGGACGTGCTGAACCCGCCATACCGGACGCGCACTTATCGCCGACCCTCCTACCCCGCGTGAACCGCGCCTCCGCCCTCGCCACCCGGCACCTCCTCACCACCCAACGGGACAACGGCTCCTGGCTCGCCGCCCCCGACCCCCGCATCACCGAGACCGCACTGTGCACGCTGGCCCTGGCGCGCTCACCGATCCCCGGCGCCGCCCGTGCCGCCGAGCGGGGCAGGGCGTGGCTCGCCGCCGGCGCCGCCCCGCAGCACCACCATCCGGTGGCCCACGCGATGGAGACCGCGCTGCTCTCCCTGGCCCTGGACACCGGTGAGGCCGTCGACGTCAGCCACCCCGCCTTCACGGACCGGGCCTTTTCGGCCCGCGCCAGGCTCCTCCAGGCCGTCGCCCTGCACACCGCCCGATCGACCCGTGGCGGCCCCGAACCCACCGCTCTGCGCACACGGCTGGCCGCCGCCGTCGCAGCCCCGAACCGGCTCAAGCGCTGGACACAGGTGGAACTCTGGTCCGCCCACGCCCTGGTGGAGATCCACTTCGGCGACCAGATGTCCGCCCGGCGCACCGCCCGGATGATCGCCGACCAGCAATCACCGTCAGGCGACTTCTTCGCCAACCCGGTCACCACCGCACTCGCGGCGCTCGCGCTCCAGGCAGCCGCCCCCGGCACCGCAGCCACCCGGCGCTGCGCCGAGCACCTGCTCGCCGGTCAACTTCCCGACGGGACCTGGCGCTTCGTCACCACCGATGTCTGGGACACCGCGCTGACCGTGCGGGTCTTCCGCGGTGCCGCGGCCTTCGATCGCCGCGGGCTGCCGGCCGCCGTGGCGTTCCTGGTCGCGGCACAGAACCCGGACGGCGGATGGCCGTACCGCTCGGGCGTCGAGTCCGACAACGACACCACCGCGGCCGCTCTGATCGCCCTGAGCGGTGCGAGCGGCGCGCCCGGCACGACGATCCGGGCCGGCCTGCGTCACCTGGCCAGGCAGCAAACGCCCGACGGGCTCTGGCGGACCTGGCAGTCCGCCGGTGACCCTCCGGTGGACGACGTGATCGCCCATGTCGTCACCGCTTTGGACCGCCACTCCGGCCGTCACCGGATACCGCTGGCCACGGCGCGCGACTGGCTCGCCAAGCGCTTCGCCGAACAGGAGCGTTGGCGCGCCGCTTGGTACCGGGGCCCGGCCTATGCCACCGCCGAGGTGCTGCCGGCGCTCGACGCGACAGCCCACGAGGGCGGCCACCCCGCTGCCTGGGCGCTGGCCGAAACCCGTAATCCCGACGGTGGTTGGCCCGTCGAGGCGGGCGGCCCCAGCACACCTGTCGCCACCGGGATCGCGCTCGCCGCCCTGGATCGCGGCGGCGTCCTCGACGACGCGTACTGGCTTCCGGGACTCGATTACCTCGTGGACACCCAGCGTGCTGACGGTACGTGGCCGGGCGTGCCGCTCATGTACGGCCCGCGCCCGCTCCTGACGCACTATCCCACCCAGAATCATGCGCTCGCCGCCGATGGCCTCCTCGCCGGCCTGCGTCGCCTCCGCGCCACCGCTGGGGCATGTGGAGGAGCGGCATGAGGAGGGCCGTCGTCGCCCCGGGCCGGGTGCCGCTGGTGGGGCACGCCCCCTTGCTGCACCGTGACGCGCTGCGTTTCCTCTGCGAGCTGCGGCACCACGGCCCGGTGACGAAGATCTACATCGGCCCGCGACCGGTTCATGTCGTCAACTCCTCTGAAAACATCAGGGAGTTGCTGACGGTTCAGGCCCGTTCCTTCGACAAGGGTGCGATGTTCGACGCCCTGCGCGTCCCGCTCGGCGACGGGCTGATCACCGCCGCCGGCGACCGTCACCTCCGGCACCGCAGGCTGGTGCAGCCCGCCTTCCACCACGAGCGGATCGCCCGCTACGCGCGGATCATGTCCGAACGGTCCCGGTCCCGGGCCGACGGCTGGGAGCCCGGCACCACGCGCGATCTGGTGCCGGAGATCCACCGCCTGACCCTCGACGTCCTGCTGCGCACCCTCTTCGCGGAGCCGCAGGACCCGGCCTTGAAAGCCGCCGTCAAGGACTGGCTGTCCGTCAAGTACCACTCGATGCGCCTGGCCCTGTCCCCGCTGCACGCCTGGGCCGAACGCCTCCCGCTGCTACCGGGGTGGCGGCCGCCGGACGCCGGTCCGCTGCAACGGTTGGTCGACGTCCAGCTGCGGATCATCGAGAGCTACCGCGCCGACGGGCGCGACCGCGGCGATCTGCTGTCGATGCTCCTGCTCGCGGGCGGCCCGGAGGGCGCGCTGACCGACGCCGAAGTGACCGACGAACTGATCACCCTCTTCCTGGCCGGGACCGGCACCGTCAGCGCGTCCATGGCATGGGCGCTGCACGAGATCTCCCGCCGTCCCGACGTACAACGGCGGATCCACGACGAACTCGACACCGTCCTCGACGGGCGACCGCCCCGTTTCGAGGACCTGCCCGCGCTCGTCCACATGCGGCAGGTGCTGACCGAGGTGCTGCGGCTGTACCCGCCGTCCTGGCTGCTGATGCGCCGCGCGGTGCGGCCGGTCACGCTCGGCGGCGTACCGCTCGCCCCGGGCGACGAGGTGTTCTTCAGCCCGTACGCCCTGCACCGCGATCCGCAACTCTACGAGGACCCCGAGCGTTTCGACCCCGACCGCTGGCCGGCCGACGCCGCCGCGAAGGCACCGCGTCACACCTTCCTGCCGTTCGGCGCGGGCAGTCGACTGTGCATCGGCGAGGACTATGCCTGGGCCGAACTGACGCTGGCGGTGGCCGCGTTCACGGCCCACCGGCGCCTGGCACCGGCCGGTTCCACGCCCGTACGGCCCCTGGTCGGCACCGTTCTGCGCCCGGACCGACTGCCGCTGACCGCGCAGGCCCGCCCCTCCTGACTCCACACCGCCGCACCGTCCCCGCCGCCACCCGCTGGCCCTCTTCCTCTCGGCAGGAGCCGCAGATGCCCACACCCGCCCCGCCCTCCGACGACGCGGCGCAGCCCTTCCCGCAGCCCCTCCATCGGTCAGGCCGACTACGGGACCGGGTTGCCCTGGTGACCGGCGGCGCCTCCGGGATCGGCGCGGCGTGTGCGGCGCGCCTGGCCGCGGAGGGCGCGGTGGTGGTGGTCGCGGACCTCGACGAGGACGGTGCGACCCGGGTGGCCGGGCAGATCGTCGAGGCCGGTGGTACGGCCCTGCCCCGCCGGATCGACGTCACCGACCCGGACGGCGTCGCCCGGGTCGTCGCGGACGCCGCCACCCTGCGCGACGGCCTGCGGATCGCGGTCAACAGCGCCGGAATCAACGGGCAGCTCAGCCCCCTGGCAGACCTCTCGCCCGCCGACTTCGACACCGTGATGAAGGTGAACCTGTACGGCGTCTTCCACGCGATGCGCGCTCAGCTGCCCGCCATGGACTCCACTGGCGGCGTCATCGTCAACCTCGCCTCCATCGCGGCACATTCGGGCTTCCGCCACCACGCCGCCTACGCCGCCGCCAAGCAGGGGGTTCTCGCCCTGACCCGGACCGCGGCGCGTGAGTACGCCGACCACGGAATCCGGGTGCTGTCCGTATCGCCGGGCATCGTCGACACCCCCATGGTCGCCGCACTGCCGCCCCGGGCCACCGATGGTCTGCTCTCCGCCGTCCCCCTGGGGCGCACCGCCCAGCCGGCCGAAGTCGCCGCGCTCATCGCGTACCTGGTGTCCGACGACGCCTCGTACCTGACGGGCAGCGACCATGTGGTGGACGGCGGCTACCTGGCCAAGTAGCCGACCGGAACGGCGGAACGGGAGAGCGCTGGAGTACCGGAGCACCGGATCCCCTGCGGCACTGGATCCGGATGCCCTGCGGCAGCGGGTCCAGGGCGGACGGCTCCGAGGTGGACAGGTCAGGGGCGGACGGTTCCGGATCGCCGCATCCCGCTAGACGGACGACCGGAAGCGATTCCGATATTCCGTCGGTGTCGTGTTGAGCTTCCGGCGGAATGCGCGTACGAGGGTGTCGGTCGTGTTGAATCCGCAGGTGGACGCGATGCGTTCGAGGGTGTCGTCCGTGGATTCCAGCTGGTTGCGGGCCACTTCCACCCGGGCCGCCTCGATGTAGGTGGCGGGGGTCATACCGAGTTCGGTCTTGAAGATGCGGGTCAGCTGTCGTTCGCTCACCCGGGCGTGTGTGGCGAGAGTGGCGACGGTGAGGCTTTCGGCGATATTGCGCGTGATGTAGTGCCGGAGCTCGTCCATGCGTCGGGTGGTCGAGACGGGTTCCATCGGGACGCTGAACTGGCTCTGTCCACTGGGGCGTTTGAGATACATCACGAGCTGCCGGGCGACGCGCAGGGCGGCGGCCTCGCCGAAGTCGTCGGCCACCAGGGCGAGCGACAGATCGAGGCAGGCGCTGATGCCCGCGCCGGTCCACACCTCGCGGTCACGGATGAAGATGGGATCGGCGTCGACCTCGATCGACGGGTTTTCGGCGGCGAGTTGCTGCGCGGTCGACCAGTGAGTGGTGGCGCGCCTGCCGTCGAGGAGTCCGGCGGCGGCGAGGATGTGCGCTCCGACGCAGACGGAGGCGATGCGCCGTGTCCGGCCGGCGAGCGTCTTCACCCAGTTGACCACGGTGGGGTCGGCGAGGGCACGGATGCGGCGTTCGCTGTCGACCTCGACCGAACCCGGAACCATCAGGGTGTCGATGCTTCTCTTGGCCACCTCGTGGAAGGTGGTGTCGGGGAGGACGCGGACGCCGGCAAAGGTGGTGACGGGGTCCATGGTTTCGGCGGCCAGCACGACGCGGTACCCCGCCGCGTCGTCCAACTCGCGTTGCAGCAGGGCGAACACCTCCGGCGGGCCGGTGACGTCCAGCAGGTCGACGCCGTCGAAGAGGACGATGACGATGAACCGTTCGATGCTGCTCAAAGGGGCTCCATCCGGCCGGCGACGGCGATGGTGATGGTGATGGTTACGGCGATGCGGGGCGCGTGCCGCGCGGGGCGAGGTGCGTGGTGTGTGGTGCGCGGGGGAGGCGCGACGCCTCGTGGATGTCCGTATCTGCAGGTTACATGTCATTGCCGACATGTGCGGTGCCTTCTAGCGTGGGTGACGGCCACCGCGTGATGGCCCTGACGATTCGACATACAGCCCGAGGGGGCACTTCCATGCCTACGACGACCCTGCGCGAACTCAACGGCCTCGACCAGACTCCGGCGTCGCTGGCCGACGCGACCCTGATCCTGGTCGACTACCAGAACACCTACACCCGCGGCGTGATGGAGCTGACGGGGTGGCGGCCCGCCCTGGACGCCGCCGCCGCACTGCTGGCCGACGCCCGGGCGGCCGGCGCGAAGGTCATCCACGTCATTCACGACAGCGGGGAGGGGTCCGCGTTCGACATCCGAGTCGAAATCGGTCAGATCCACCCCAGTGTGGCGCCCCTTGACGGTGAGCACGTCGTCGTGAAGGGCGCTCCCGATTCGTTCGTCGGCACCGACCTGGGTGAGCACGTCGACGCCGCCGGCAACAAGGACGTCATCGTCGTCGGATTCATGACCCACATGTGCGTGACCTTCACCGCGCAGGGTGCCTTCCTGCGCGGCAACCGGCCCACCGTGGTCGCCGATGCCTGCGCGACCCGGCCGCTGCGGACGGCGGTCGCCGAACAGCCCGCCGACCAGATCCACCACAGCGCCCTCGCCACGATCACCGACCTCTACGGGGTCGTCGTCCCGTCGGCCGCATCGTTGAGCTGAGCGTCGGCCCCGCGGGTGAGGCGGCAACGGGGACCGCTCAAACCTTGCGCCGGCGCGGTGGGCCCTCGCCCCCGCGCCGGCGCGCCGAACCGACGTGGCCTACCGCGCGCCGTCCGCCCGCCAGCGCAGGGTCATGTCGGGCAGCGCCTCCATGTTGCGGCTGCCGTCGTTGGTGTCGACCACCGTGAATCCGTGCCGTTCGTAGAACGCCCGCGCACCGGTGTTCTGCTGGAAGACGTACAGCGACACCTCGCCGGGGCTGTCCCGCTTGACCTCGTCCAGGAGCAGCGTCCCGATGCCCTGGCGCAGGACGTCCGGACGTAGGTAGAGGTCGTGGAGCATGCCGCTCTCGGCGGCGGCGTAGCCGACGATCTCCGTGCCGCGCACCGCGACCCACGTCCGGTACTGCGTCAACACCAGGTCCCGGATCCACTGGGTCACTTGGTCATGGCTGCGCTTCTGCGGAGGCAGGTACGGCATGGTCGCCGCCCGGGAGGCCAGGTGGATGCGGGCGACCGCGGCCGCATCCGCCGCGTCCGCGCGTCGGATCGCGGTCTTTCCGTCAGGAGTCATTGCAGGAAGCTACCGCGGAGGGGTGCGCGTCCGCCTGGGGGTTCCTCCGCATTCAGGGGTTCGAGGTGTAAGTTAGGTTAGGCAAACCTAAGTAGCCCTCCCTGGTTGCCCCTGGAGAACCCGGATGCGTTTTTTCAGTGCTCGCGCTAGTACACCGACCGCCGCCGAGCGTGTCCGCTCGATCCTGGCCGCCGCCCACTCCATGACGGTGGTGAGCGACGGGCTGCACACCGAACTGCGGCGGCTCGACGGCGCCGGCGCGATGGGCCACTTCCACCTGCACGCGCCCTGTCAGGGGGACCGTGGCCAGGCGGTCGGGCGCGTCCCGGTCCGGCTGGAACTCACCGATATCGCGCCCACGTCCGTGCGCGACCGCCTGCGGGCCCGCGTCACGGTGGCCGGACTGCTGGCCGCCCCGTACAACCCGGAGTCCACGAAGGGCGCCTGCATGGAATTCGGCCAAGCGGTCCTCGAAGACTTCGAGGGGCGCGCCTACGTCACCCTCGAAGCCCTGGAGGCCGCGGAACCCGACCCCGTGGCGACGAGCGAGGCGGGCCTGCTGACCCACCTCGTCGACCACCACGCCGAACTCGTCCCGCTGCTGCTGCGCCTGGTCCGTCCGCTACCGGAAGGCGGCGTGCTGCGCGTGCTCCCGGTGCGGATGGACCGCTACGGCCTGACCCTGCGCCTCGAATACGCGCACCGCCACCACGACGTCCGGCTGCCCTTCACCACACCGCTCACCCACGTCGACCAGGCCGGCCCCCGGATCCACGCCCTCGCGGCAACGGCGCGCCGCCTCTCGCACACCCGTCACCTGCTGACCTGACCCGCGGGGAGGCGCCGCGCCTGGCCGCCGTCCGCGCGAGCGCCGGCCCGCCGCCGTGCGCCGCCGCCCGACGTTTTCGGTCCCGTGCTGCTCAGCTAGATCGACCGCCACCCCATAGAGGCTTCAGAGGCGGTCGTCGGAGACGTCCAGATAACGTCGCCGCAGCACGTCGAGCATCCGGTGCTCCGGGTCCAGGGGTACGTCGTCGACCGTGGCGAGGGCCCGGACGCCGATCGCGGCGTTGGTGGCGAACGCGGCGCGCATCTCCGGGAGTTCCGCGAGGGCCACGGCACGCCGCTCCCACGGATGCGCTGCTTGGAGCAGGCGCATGGTCACCCCCGGCAGCACCCTGGCCGCCGGCCAGACGACGCGTTCCCGGGCGTCGATGAAACCGACGTTCCACGTCGCCCCTTCGGCCACGAAGGCGGTGTCCGGTTCGGTGAACAGCGCGTCGTCGAAGCCGGCCCGTTGGGCGGTCCGCCGGGCGGCCAACTGCCCGAAGAGCCCGACGTGTTTCACCTCGGGCATGTCCCGCTGGTACGCGACCGTCGTGACCCGCAGCGGTGACGACGCGTCCCCCACGGGTCGGCAGGTGACCAGGAGGTGCGGTTCGGCGTCGGCCCCGGGCCGCGCCACCCCCAGACCGGGATCGAACACGGTCACCCGCACGGCCAGCGAACCCGTCCGCCCGCCCACTGCCTGCCGGATGAGGGACCGCACGCGCTCGTGGTCCAGCGCGACGTCGAACACGGTCCGGCAGTCGGCGTCCAGGCGGTCGAGGTGCAGGGACAGCCCCTTGACGCGCCCGTCGTCGATGCGCAGCGTGGTGAAGTGCCCGAAATTGGTGAGCGCCAGTGCCTTGAGCTCATCGACACCGACCGGTTCACCGTTGAGGTAGTCCATCGACTCAGTCTGACATCGCCGCAGGTGGCGCAGGCGCCGATGGGCGTGGGCTGCGCGGGCGCGATGCGGGCCCGGGCGGCGCGTGCCGTCCCGGGGCCTCCGCCGCACCCGCACCGTCCGTCCGGTCTGGCGGAGACGGATCCCGGGCCCGTCAGGCCGTGCGGACCGTCTCGGCGAGCTTGGCAACGCGTGTCAGGGTCGGCTGCGCGAGGAAGTCGGGCGCCCGGCGGGTGAACGCCTCGGCTCCCGCGGCCCCGACGATCTCGCCGGCCACCTGCGCGACCATGGCGATCATCGCCAGCGAGTCCCCGCCCAACTGGTGGAAGTCGCTGGCCGGACCCACCCCGTTCGGATCGGTGCCCAGCACCCGCGCCCAGATCTTCGCGACGGCCGCCTCGGTGTCGCTGAGCGGTGTCGCGTCACCGGGCGCCTCCGCGTCGGCGAACGGATCGGGCAGCGCCGACACCGCGACCTTGCCGTTCACGGTGCGTGGGATCTCCGCGACCGCCAACATGGCGGCGGGCACCATGTACGACGGCAGGCGTTCGAGGAGATGGGTCGCCAGCTCCGGCATCTCGACCGGGGGGACGCCGGGCCGCAGCACGACGTAGCCGCACAACGCCCGGTCGGTCCGGCCGGGCGGGGTGCGGGGGACTACGACCGCGGCGGCGACCGCCGGGTGTGTCTCCAGCGTGAACGCGATCTCCGACGGTTCGATGCGGTGTCCGCGCACCTTGACCTGGTCGTCGACGCGCCCGCAGCACTCCACCGCGCCCGACGGCAGCCGGCGCGCCAGGTCTCCGGTGCGGTAGACGCGGGTGCCGTCGGCCAGGCGCACGAACCGCTGCCGGGTCAGGTCCGGGCGTCCGCGGTAGCCGCGGGCGAGCTGCACGCCGCCGATATGGAGCTCGCCCGTCTCGCCCGGGGCGACGAAACGACGCTCCGCGTCGAGCAGGAACAGCGAAACCCCGTCCTGCGGCAGCCCGATCGGCACGTTCGCACCGGTGTCCCGTTCGGCGTCGAAGACGTGGTGGCTGACCCCGATGGTCGCCTCCGCCGGCCCGTAGAGGTTGATGATGCGGCATTCCGGGCCGAAGAGCTCGCGGGCCCGTAGTGCGAGGGCCCGGGTGAACTGCTCCCCGATCACCATCAGCGTGCCGACCGCGCCGGGGCGCAGCCCCAACCGGGTGATCAGGTCGAGGTGCGACGGCGTCAGCGCGAGTGCGGTCGCACCGGCGTCGATCACCTCCTGCAACGACAGGTGGTCGAGCTCGTCGCGCATGAGCAGCAGCGTGCCGCCGACCAGGAACGGCAGGACCAGGGAGATCTGCGCGACGTCGAAGGAGAGCGAACACAGCAGGGGGAGCCGGGTGTTCGGACCGATGCCGTGCTCGCGCACCGCCCAGTCCGCGTAGTTGCTCAGGCTGCGGTGCTCGATGTCGACGCCCTTGGGCCGGCCGGTCGAGCCGGAGGTGTACACCACGTACGCCAGGTCCGACGGCGCGGGCGGCGTCGGCGGTGCGTCGGGATCGGACGCGTACGACAGGTCGTCCAGCACCAGCTGTTCGCAGCCGTCGGGCAGGAAGTCCCGCCCGTCGTGCGGGTGTTGGGTCAGGCACAGCGGCGCCCGCGCGTCCTGGAGCAGGGCGCGGATCCGCCCGTCCGGGTGCTTGGTGTCCATCGGGAGGTAGGCGGCGCCGGCCAGCAGCGCCCCCCAGGCCCCGGTGACCGCGGCCACCGAACGGTCCGTGCACAGTCCGACGACCGTGTCCCGGCCGATGCCGCGGGCCCGCAGCTCCGCGGCGATCACCCGTGCCCGGCGGTCGAGTTCCGCGTAACTCACCTCGCCTTCGGGGCCGCTGATCGCCACGGCGTCGGGCCGGGACCGCACCTGGTCCCGGAACAGCTCGACCACCGTCCGGTCCGCGGGCCCGGCACCCCGGTCAGCCGGGGCCGGCGGCAGGAGCGTGGCCTGCTCCCGGTGGGCGGCGGGCGACAGCGTCTCGCAGAGCGCGTCGAGCAGCTGCTCCGCCCGGGCCGCGGCCTCTTCGCCCGGCCACCAAGCCAGGGTCAGCTCGGTACGCCCTTCGGACTCCACGACGTTCAGTCCCAACGGGCTCGCCGGCTCGCGCGGGCAGAGCAGATAGACCGCGTCCGGCTCGAAGTCGTCGGTGGCGAACGCGTCGGGGGAGGTCCTGCCCAGACTGTTCACCCCGGCCAGCGAGGAGAAACGATCCGTCCGGCGCGCTTTGCGGTCCACCCCGCGCACCGCCATGCGCAGCAGCCCGAGCGGCACCTTCAGCACCTCCGGCCCCGGCGCGCGCACGGTGCCCCGGCGTTCGGCCAGCACCGTCAGCAGCTGCTGCTGGGTGGCCTCCCACCCCTTGTCCGGAGTGACCTGGAGCGAGACGGTGACCGCGAAATTGGACGTGGACCGCACCTTCGGGTGGAACGGCCGCAGGTCCACCGGAATGCTCACCGGCACCGTCTCCTGCCCCGACAGTCGGGCCAGTTCGGTGGCCAGTCGCGCGGCCACCGCCGGAAAGGTGCCGTCGATCGAGCGCCGCCACCAGCGGTAGCCGCCGAACCGCGCGTCCGCAGGCACGCCCAGCAGCGACGGGAGGACGAAGTCCTGGTTCCTGGCGTCCGCCTGGGCGATCAGAGGGTCGTCCAGATCGGCCACGGTCGTCACCGACAGCGCACCCTCCGGCGCCTCGCCGCGCAGTGCCCGGAAGACGTCCAGCGCCCACAGTCGCAGCCCGCGCGCATCCATCACCGCGTGCGAGGCGCGGAAGACGACGGCCGGGAACTCCCCGTCGAACAGCACGACTTCGCAGTACGCGCCGCGCACCGGCAGGGGCCGCCGCAGTTCCGCGACGTCGTTGAGGGTGGTGCGGTCCAACACCGTGCCGGCCGCGAACCGGACCGGCGGCGGCTGACCACTGTCCGACCAGCGGGAGCCGTGGCGGGCCAGCCGGGCGCCGGGGCAGGACGCCGCGGCCGCATCGACCGCCCGGTGGAGATCCGCGGCCGCGATCCGGCCGGTGCCCTCGACGACGAGGTTGAGCACCGGCGACAGCGCGGCGGGGAACCCCAGGTACCAGTGCTCGAAGGGGACCACTGTTCTGGCGAATCGGTCGGAGTCCGCCATGTTGGCTGGTTTTGACATCATCCCCGCATCGAACTGCACCCGGCACTACGCAAATCCCTAGAGCGTGCGACGCCGTCTGGCAGAGGCCCGCGGGCGTGCGGGCCAGTGCCGGCGCTGGCCGTGGCCTCGCGCGTTGGCCGGTCAGGTGTGCCGCAGGGTCGCGGTGGCGATCTCCAGGAAGTCGCGCAGCGGCTTCTCGCGCCGGTCCGCGGCAACGGCCAGGCAGGTCTCGTACCCCGGGGCGTCCGTGACGGGGAGATAGGCGAGGTCGGGGCGGGAGTAGGACCGCGCGACGCTCTGCGGGATGAGCGCGATGCCGTGCCCGGAGGCGATGAGCTCGAACTTCTCCTCAAGCGACGACGTCCGCCGTTTTGCTACGTCGAGCATCTGCTCACCGTCGAGGTCTGCGGAGGTGAGTTCCTGACGAGCCGCCAGCGGGTGCGCCACGGGCATGCAGGCGACCCTGGGTTCGTGGCCGATGGGAATGGTGCGCAACCCGGAGATGTCAAACGTCCGCCGCAGATAGCCGACTTGGGCACGGCCGTCGCGGAGCGGCCGGTCCGGCTCCCACCAGCGTGCCGGGACGACGTCGGTCTCGACGTCCGGGTGGCGCGTCGCGTACGCCCGGATCGCATCCGACACATGGAGCCCGGGGGAGAACGCGACCACGAGCCGTTGGACGCCCTGATCGGCGTCGTGCACGCGCCGGACCGCCGCGGCGGCCGACGGGAGGATCTGCTGGGCCTCCTCGTAGAGCTGTTTTCCGGCGGCGGTCAGTTCCACGCTGCGGGTGGTCCGAACGAGCAGGGTGCACCCCAACTCCCGCTCGAAGGACCTGATTTGACGGCTGAGTACCGGCTGGGCGATGTAGAGCTGTTCCGCCGCCCGGCCGAAGTGCCGGTGCTCGGCCACCGTGGCGAAGTAGCGGAGCTTGCGCAGATCGAGATCCATGCCCTGAAGGTATCAATTGTCGGGAAGGGTATTGGACGCCGCAGATGGCCGCCCCGAGACTCGAAGCATGATCGTCATCACCACTCCGACCGGCCAGATCGGCAGCCGGCTCCTGGAGATCCTCCTCGACGAACCGCGCACGCGCGGCGAAGAACTGCGCGTCATCGTGCGTGACCCCGGGAAACTCCCCGAAGCGGTCCGCGCCCGCGTCGACGTCGTCACCGGCTCGCACGACGACGCCGAGACCGTCGACCGGGCCTTCGCCGGCGCGGACGCCGTCTTCTGGTTGGTTCCGTCGCACACACAGGTACCGAGCCTGGACGCCATGTACTCCGGTTTCACCCGCGCCGCCGCGAAGGCGTTCACGACCCACGGAGTCGGACACGTCGTCGGCGTCTCGGCGCTCGGCCGCGGCACCCCCGTCGCCGGCCGCGCCGGACACGTGACCGCGTCACTGGCCATGGACGACCTCATCGCCGGCACGGGCGTGGCCTACCGGGCGCTCGCCAACCCGACGTTCTTCGACAACCTGCTGCGGCAGGTGGCCTCGATCCGCGACCACGGCGTGTTCACCGAAACCGTCGCCGCCGACCGCAAGGCACCGAGGGCCGCCACCCGCGACATCGCCGCGGCTGCCGCCGGCCTGCTGCTCGACCGCTCGTGGACCGGGACGGGCGAGGTCCCGGTGCTGGGCCCCGAGGACCTCTCGCCCAACGACCTGGCGCGCACCATGTCCGACGCGCTCGGCCGCCCCATCCGCTACGAACGGCAGACCCTGGACGCGTTCCGCACCGCACTCGCCGGACGCGGCATGGAGGACGCACTCGCACAGGGCTACCTCGACATGATGCGGGCCAAGGACGACGGCCTCGACGACGGGGTGCCGCGCACCCCGCGGACCGCGAGCCCGACGACCTTCCGCGAGTGGTGCGAGCAGGTCCTCAAGCCGGCGGTCCAGGCATGAGCGCCGGCACCGTCCTCATCGTCGGCGCCTCCCGGGCCCTCGGGCTCGGCCTGGCCACCGAGTACGCGCACCGCGGTTGGGACGTCATCGGGACCGTCCGGGGCGATCGGCGCACCGGCCTCCACGACCTGGCCGACGCGTCCGGCGGTCGCGTCACCGTCGAGTCGCTGGACATGACGAAACCGGAGGAGATCGCCGCGCTGCGCGAACGCCTGGCGGACCGCACCCTCGACCTGCTGTTCGTCAACGCCGGCATCGCGCGGGGCGATATCCCCGTCGGCGAGGTCCCGACGGAGATGTTCGTCGAGGTCATGGTCACCAACGCGCTCGGCCCGATGCGCGTGGTCGAGTCGCTCCGCCCGCTGGTCGCGCCCACCGGGACCATCGGCGTCATGTCCTCGCGCCAAGGCAGCCTCAGCTTGAACACCAACGGCGGTCAGGACGTCTACCGCGCCAGCAAGTCCGCCCTGAACCAGCTGATGCGCAGCTACGCCGCCCGGTACGCCGACGCCGCACACACCCTGCTGCTCATCTGCCCCGGCCATGTCCGCACCGAACTCGGCGGACCGACCGCACCGTTGACCATCGACCAGTCCATCCCGGGCGTGGTGGACACGATCGACCGCCACGGCGGCGAACCGGGTCTGCAATACCTCAACTACCAGGACCAGCCCGTGCCCTGGTAGCAGCCGTCGGCGTGACATCCCCGGCCAGGAGACGAGCGCAGCCCACCACTCCGTGCCCGAGGCCGGCGGCCAGGCGGAGCGGCACAAGCTCCGCGCGCCCGTTGCCCCTCCAGTACCGGGGCAACGGGCGCGCCGCACCCTTCCAAGGGCCGCACGCCTTCACCAGAAACATGCATTCTGCACGCCCTCCCCATGACAGTCATGACTGTTTCACCCTTCACCGGCGTGACAGCGTGACTGGTGACACCGCCCGAGGGGAGTGCGATGAACAAGGGGTACGCGGTCTTCTGCGATGCCGACCGGCAGTTCTACGACGCTCCGCACCGCGTCGCCGGCGATCCCGCCGGACGCACCGCGCCGTACCCGGTGTTGAGCCGGGAGCTGCCGGACGGCTGGCAGCGCCACCGCTCGGGCGACTGGCTGGCGTTCCGGCCGCTCCACCGCGAACTGCCCGTCCAGGGCTGGAAGATCCACGTCTCGGCCTGCCTGGACAACGCGGAACGGGTGCTGGCCGCCGTCTGGGACCACTGCGTCCCGCGCTCGGTGGCCTTCAAATGCCTACCGAGCCGCTACCTGCTGCACATGCGCAACGCCAAGTACGCGGACCGCGGAGCCAGCGGCAAGTTCCTGACCGTGTACCCCGCCGACGCGGAGGAGTGCCGGGTGCTCGCCGAGGAGCTGTCCGCACTGCTCGCCGGTGAGCCGGGCCCCTACATCCTCAGCGACCTGCGCTGGGGCGCCGGCCCGGTCCACGTCCGCTACGGCGCCTTCACCGAGCGGTACTGCCACGACGAGCACGGCGACCGGCGGCCGGCGATCGAGGACGCCCGGGGAAAGCTGGTCCCCGATCTCCGGGAACCCGCCTTCCGACTCCCCGAGTGGGTTCCGCTCCCGGACTTCCTCGCACCGCACCTGGCCGCCCGCAACGCCACCACCGTCGCCGACCTGCCGTACACGATCGAACGGGCCCTGCACTTCTCCAACGGCGGCGGCGTCTACGTCGCCCTCGACCGGCGCACCCAGCGGCGCGTGGTGCTCAAGGAGGCGCGTCCGCACGCCGGTCTGGCCGCGGACGAGGCGGACGCGGTCGCCCGGTTGGCGCGGGAGCGCGACGCACTGCAACGACTGTCCGGCCTGGACTGCGCACCCGAGGTCCTCGACTGGTTCACGCTCGGCGAGCACACCTTCCTGGCACTGGAGTACATCGAGGGCCGCCCCCTCAACACCTTCTTCGCCCGCCGCCACCCCCTGATCGAGAACGACCCCGGCCCCGAGCGACTGGCCGACTACACCGCATGGGCGCTGCGCGTGCACCGCATGGTGACGGAGGCGGTCGAGGCGATCCACGCCCGCGGAGTCGTCTTCAACGACCTCCACCTGTTCAACATCATGCTCTCCGAGGACGAGTCGTCCGTGGTCCTGCTGGACTTCGAGGCGGCCTCCGTCGACGACCCGGAAAGCCGCCAGACCATCGCCAACCCCGGCTTCGTGGCGCCCGCCGACCGCCGGGGCCCGGACGTCGACCGCTACGCCCTGGCCTGTCTGCGGCTGGCCCTCTTCCTGCCGCTGACCAGCCTGTGCGCCCTGGACCCGGGAAAGTCCGCGCATCTGGCCCGGATCGCCGCCGAACAGTTCCCGGTGCCGCCCGAGTTCCTGGCGGCGGCGGTCGCGGACCTCACCCGCGGCCGGCGGCCACCGGTGGCGCGCCGGACGACCGCCGACCGGGACGCGTCGAGCGCCGCACCACCGAGCGCACCGGACGCCTACCTCCCGGTCCGCCTCGACGACTGGCCGCGCAGTCGGGACTCCATGGTCCGCGCCCTGCTGGCCTCGGCCACCCCGGAGCGCGAGGACCGGCTCTTCCCCGGCGACATCGCCCAGTTCGCCCTCGCGGGCGGTGGGACATGCGTCGCCTACGGGGCGGCGGGCGTGCTGTACGCCCTGGCCGCGACCGGGGCCCAGCCCTTCCCGGCGGGGGAGGAGTGGCTGCTGCGGCGCATGAAGAGCCCGGCGTCGGGCAGCCCGCTCGGCTTCTACGACGGCCTGTCCGGGGTGGCGTGGGTACTCGACCGACTCGGCCACCGCGAGCCGGCCCTGGACCTGGTCGACCTCATCGCCGAGCAGCCGTGGCAGGCGCTCGCCCCGGACCTGCACGGAGGACTGGCCGGCCTGGGCCTGGCACTCGACCAACTGGCCGCGTCCACCGGCGAACGCGGCCTGCACGAGCGGGCGTTGCACTGCGCGGAACTCGCCGTCCACCGGCTCCCGGCCGCCCACTCCACCGCCGGCGGAGCGGCCCCGGTGCCTCGCACAGGACTGCTGCACGGCGCCACCGGCGTCGCGCTGCTGTGCCTGCGGCTGAGCGAGCGGACCGGCGACGCGGCCCTCCTGGACCTGGCCGCCGACGCCCTGCGCCACGACCTCGCCCACTGCGTGCGCAGCGCCGGCGGCACCCTCCAGGTCGACGAGGGCTGGCGCACCATGCCGTACCTCGGCGCCGGCAGCGTGGGCATCGGCATGGTCCTCGACGACTACCTCGCGCACCGCCCGGACGAGGAGTTCGCCCGGGCGCGGAGCGAGATCGTCCGGGCCGCGCAGGCCAGGTTCTACGCCCAACCGGGCCTGTTCCGGGGCGCGGCGGGAATGGTGCTGTACCTCAGCCGCACCACCGCCACCGGCCCCGGCACCGAACGGGCCGATCTCGGCCGGCAGATCGACTCGCTCTCCTGGGGCGCCGTCCCCTACCAGGGCCATCTGGCCTTCGCCGGGGAGCAGATGATGCGCCTCTCCATGGACCTGAGCACCGGCACCGCCGGATGCCTGCTCGCCCTGGGCAGCGCCCTGCACGACGCACCCGTGCAGCTGCCCTTCCTCCCGCCGCTGCGGCGGCCCTGAAGCCGGTCCCGGTCACCCGGGACCGTTCCGGAAGGCACTCCCGTCCCATCACGAAAGGAAACCCGATGTCCCTTCTCGACCTCCAGACCCTCCAGACCCCCGAGCCCGAGAGCACGGACGAGCTGCACACCGGCAGCCGCGCGAGCCTGCTGCTCTGCGGCGACAGCAGTCTGAGCGTGACCACCTGTAAGTGACCTCCGGTCACCCCGGGGCGGCAGCGAACGCCCCGGGGTGACCGCCCGCCCGACGGAGGTGACGTTCCCACCGTGCCCGCAGCCCCTCGTCGTTCCGCCGCGACCGCGCCGGCCGCGCGACCCCGCGGCCACGGGGACGCCACCGCAACGGTGCTCCTCGGCGCGCTCCGACACAGCGCGACCGGAACCGTGGCGCTCTGCCTCTGCGCCCTGGCCGCCGCCGGAGCCGCCCTGGCCCTGCCCGCCCAACTCGGTCGCACCCTCGACCTGTTGCTGGCGAACGCCCCGGCCGCGCCCGGCGCGCTCGCACTGAGCGCCGCCCTGCTCGCCGCGGAAGTCCTCCTGGAAGCGCTGGTCACCCACACCGGCGGCACCACCACCGCCCGCAGCACCGCCTGGCTGCGCCGCCGCGGCCTGGACCACCTGCTGTCCCTCGCCCCGCACCGGGCGGCCGACCGCTTCGCCCCCGGCGACCTGGTGACCCGCCTGACCGGCAACGCCGCGGAGGCCGGGACCGCGCCCAGTACCGTGGCCGGGGGAGTGGCGGCCCTGCTCACCCCCGTCGGCGCCCTGCTCGCGCTGGCCCTCACCGACCCCTGGCTGGCCGCCGTGTTCGTCGCCGGACTCCCGCTGCTGGTCCGACTGTTGCGGTCCTTCACCCGAGACTCCTCCGCCGTCGTGCGCCGCTACCAGCATGCCCAGGCCGAGCTCGCCGCCCGCCTCGTCGAGGCGCTCGGCGGGGCCCGGACCATCGCCGCCGCCGGAACCCTGCACACCGAACGCCACCGGATCCTCGCCCCACTGCCACAACTCGGCGCACAGGGACGGCAGATGTGGCGGGTCTACGGGAACGCCGTGGCCGGCAGCGCCGTCCTGGTGCCCCTGCTGACCACCGCGGTACTGGCCGTCGGCGGCATCCGGCTGGCCCACGGCGCCCTCACCGTCGGCGAACTCCTCGCCGCCGCCCGCTACGCCAACCTGGCCGCCGGGCTCGGCGGCGTCACCGGAGCGCTCAACGCCCTGGTGCGCAGCCGGTCCGCGGCCCGGCGCCTGGGCGAACTCCACGCCCTGCCCGCGCTCGCCGCCGGTTCCCACCCCCTGCCCGCCGACGGCCCCGGACGGCTCGAACTGCGTGCGGTCACCGTGGTCCGCGACGGCACACCCGCGCTGCACGACGTGGACCTGGTCGTGCCGGGTGGTACGACCATGGCGGTGGTCGGTGCCTCGGGCGCCGGCAAGTCCGCGCTGGCGGCCGTCGCGGGACGGCTCGTCGACCCCGACGCCGGATGCGTCCTGCTGGACGGCGTCCCCCTCGAAACGGTCGACCCGCGCCAGCTGCGCCGGGAGGTCGGCTACGCCTTCGAGCGGCCCGCGCTGTTCGGCGACACCCTCGGCGAGGCCATCGACTTCGGCCCCGACGAACCGGCCGGCGAACGCCACCGGGTGGCCGCGGCCCGCGCCGCCGGTGCGGACGCGTTCATCCGGCTGCTGCCGCACGGGTACCGCACCCCGCCGGACCGGGCGCCACTCTCCGGCGGCGAGCACCAACGCATCGGACTGGCCAGGGCCTTCGCCCACGCCGGCCGGCTGCTCATCCTCGACGACGCCACCTCCGGACTGGACACCGTCACCGAACACCGGGTCACCCAGGCCCTGTTGCACGACGTACGGCCGGGCACCCGGCTGCTGATCACCCACCGGGTCGCCTCCGCGGCCCGCGCCGACCTGGTCGCCTGGATCGCGGACGGGCGGGTCCGGGCGGTCGCACCGCACGCCCGGCTCTGGCAGGACGCCGCGTACCGGGCGGTCTTCGCCCCCGGCGCCCCGGACGCCCCGGCCCCCGCCGAACCGCGGGCCACCCCATGACGGCCCCCGTCCACCGGCTGCTGCCCCGCGCCCTGCGCTTCCTGCGGGCCCGGCCCCGGGCGCTCCTGGTGATGGCGGGCTGGTCCGCGCTGGAGTCCGGCCACACCTTCCTCAGCGGCTACGCCGTCGCCCACGCCCTCGACGCCGGCTTCCTGGCCGGCCGGACCGGCACCGGCCTGGCCTGGCTGGCCGTCGCCGCGGTGGCCGTCGTCCTCGGCGGGGCCGCGGGCCGCGGTGTCTTCCGGGGGCTGGCCGAACTGGTCGAGCCGTTGCGCGACCGGCTGGTGCGCGGGGTGGTCACCGCCGCACTGGGCCGGGCGGTGGCGGACCCGTCCCGCCCGGCGGACACCGCGGTGGTCTCCCGCCTGACCAACCAGACCGAACTGGCCCGGGACAGCTTCGCCGGCCTGGTGCTGGTGGCCCGCTCCTTCGTCTTCACCGTCGCCGGGGCCCTGTTCGGGCTGCTCTCGCTCGCCCCGGAACTCCTGCTCGTCGTCGTACCGCCGCTCCTGGTCGGCCTGGCCCTCTTCCTGGCCACCCTCGTCCCGATGGCCCGCCACCAACGGGCCTTCCTGCACGCCGACGAGGCCCTGGCCGCGCAGCTCGGCGCGGTGACCACCGGACTGCGCGACGTGGTCGCCTGCGGGGCCCAACGCCGGACGGCGGCCCGCACGTACGCCCTGATCGAGGCCGAGGCCCGGACGGCACGGCGCCTGGCGCGCTGGACGGCCGCCCGCAGTCTCGCGCTCGGCATCGCCGGCCAGTTGCCCGTACTCCTGCTGCTCACCGCCACCCCCTGGCTGATGCGAAGGCACCTCACCACCGGGGCCGTCCTGGGCGCCCTCACCTACCTGACCCAGGCGCTGCAACCCGCCCTCCAGACCGTGATGCAGGCCCTCGGCTCCGCCGGCACCAGACTCCTGGTGGTCCTCGAACGGCTCACCGGCGGGGCACCGCCCGTCCCGCACCCGACGCCACCGCCGCACCCGACGCCACCGCCGGAGCCGACGGCACCGCCCGCCACCGGACCCCGAGTGGAATTCCGCGCCGCCACCTTCTCCTACGGCACCGGCGCCCAACCGGTCCTCCGCGACCTGGACCTCACCGTCGAACCGGGCGAACACCTCGTGGTCGTCGGACCGAGCGGAACCGGCAAATCCACCCTCACCGGACTCGCCGCCGGGCTGCTCACGCCCACGTCCGGCGAGGTGCGCATCGCCGGCCAGGCACCGTCCGCGACCACCACCGGCCCCGACCGGCACCGCGTCCTCATCCCGCAGCAGGCATACGTGTTCACCGGAACGGTGCGCGAGAACCTGCTGTACCTCTGCCCCGACGGCGCGCCGCCCCAGGCCGTCGAGGCGTCCCTGGACGCCGTCGGCCTGGGCCCGCTCGTGGACCGGCTGGGCGGACTGGACGCCCCACTCGACCCGGCCGCACTGTCCCAGGGCGAGCGCCAACTGCTCGCGCTGGGCCGGGCCCACCTCTCCCCGGCCCCGCTGGTACTCCTCGACGAGGCCACCTGCCATCTCGACCCGGCCGCCGAAGAACGCGCCGAACGCGCCTTCCGCAACCGTCCCGGCACCCTCGTGGTCGTCGCGCACCGGATCAGCTCCGCCCGGCGGGCCGATCGCATCCTGGTCCTGGACGGCACCCACACCGCCCTCGGCACGCACGCCGAACTCCTCCGGTGCTCACCGCTCTACCGCGACCTGGCCGGAGGGTGGGATCCGCGGCGCCCGGAGCGGCCCCGGACGGAGGCCCGCAGCCGTTGACGGCGCGGGCAGGACGACCGGCGCGCTACACCCAGCCCGCCGCCTGGGAGATGCGGAGCGCGTCGACCCGGTTCCGGGCGCCGGTCTTGCGGTTGATGGCCGCCATGTAATTGCGCACCGTCCCCTTGCTCAGATAGAGCTCGCCCGCTATCTCCGACACGCCGGCCCCCTTCGCGACGAGCCGCAGCACCGTCAACTCACGGGCGGTCAGGGGCATGTCGGAGGCGTGCAGGAGGTCGCGGGCCAGGGAGTGGTCGAGGTAGCGCTCGCCCGCCGCGACCAGGCGCACCGCGTCCCGCAAACGATCCGGGGACGCGTCCTTGTCCACGAACCCGCGGGCCTTGGCGGCCAGGGCCCGTCGCAGTACGCCCGGCCGGCAGGCGCTGGCGAGGACGAGCAGGGCGCAGTCCGGCCCGCCGGGCGGGGTGGCCGTCGGGATCGGGTCGACGCAGTCGCCGTCCACCACGCACACCTGCGGACGGAAGGACCGGGCCGTGCCGGGCGCACTGCTCCAGCAGGCGGCGACCGCCTCGATGTTCTCCTCGTCACGCAGCAGCGCGGCCAGCGCCGAGCGCAACAGCCGTGTCTCATGAACCACCAAGACCCGGATCACCTGTGTCCCTTCGGGCCGGCCGACTCTGGATGCACGGCTGAGATTCTCACCGGCCGGGCCCGACACCGGGCAGGTTCCGGCCCGGCTGACCTGAAAAGACACTTCGCCACCGTATTGACGCACTGTCCAATACATGCCGGACATAGCGGGATCACACAATCTCCTCCCGCCCGCCGGCCTTGATCCATCCGCCCCGGAGCCCGGCCGCCCGCCGTGGACACCGCGCACGGCCGGTCGACCGCCACCGGGCCGCAACGGAACCGCAGCCGGCCGGCGACATCTCCGTAGGAACCGCACAGTGCTCCCGGCGGCCCGCGCCCCCGGCCGGCGACGCATTCCTGCCACCGTCACCCCGCCGGGCGGGCCGGTGCCCGGGCAATTTTCAAAACCCGTCACTGTGACGGAGTAACGGAGCGTGATCTTCCGGTTCCTGGTTCGTTGTCGCGGTGATCCCGGAATCAGACCGGGACCGGTAAAGGAAGGAAGTTCCGTCATGGGTAAGGCATTGCGTGTGGTCGCGGGGACCCTCGGGGCCGGTGCGCTCTTGCTGTCAGTGGCAGGCACGGCCAGCGCGAAGGGCGGGGGCGACCGGTTCATCGAGGACGTGCGCTGCGCACCGTCGTTCAGCCTCAGCCTGCTGTTCCCGCCCACGGACGGTTGCCGCACGGACGTCGGCATCAGCGCCAACAAGCGGATCACCAAGGTCGTCCAGAGCGCCGGGGGCAGCATCTACGGCATCGACGTGGACGGCGGCAGAGGACGCCGCTGACACCAGCCCCGCACCCCGGAGCACGCTGCTCCGGGGTGCGGGGGGCAGCGCCAACGGCAGGGCCCGGCCGGTCGGGGGCGCGGTGGCGGTGCCCTCGCCCGAGGCGAAGCACCGTTCCTGGCGGAAGACTGGGGAAGACTTCTGTAGGGATTCCGCATCGCGGTCGGGGACAGGGTCCGCCGATGCCGGGCGTGACGTTCCCGAGAAGTCAGCGACAGAGCAGCCCGGTTCGAGCCACTCGAAGACATCCCCCGAAGCCGGTCAGCGGACCCGCGGCCACAGGGTCGCCGTCAGCACCAGCGTCCACAGCACGCCGATCGTGAGCGCGCCCACGGTGGCCATGGCGTCCGGTACGCGCAGTCCCCGCAGGACGCCCACCGAGCCGAAGGCGACGGTACCCCCGCAGACCGCACTGATCCCGAGTACCTCTCCGGAGCCGGGGTCCTCGCAGGCCAGGGTGTAGGCGAACGCGCCGACGAGAACGCTGGCGACTGTTCCCAAGAGGACGAAGAAGAGCCCGCCGAGCAGCGGAGCAACGTCGAAGGACCCTTTCTCCTCCTGGTGTTCCACCTCCCGCTTCGCCGGTGTGCGCCCGTCGTCGCCCCTGAGCGTGCCGCCCCCGACGGCCACTCGGCTGGGCCCGGGACCGCGCCGGCTCCGCCGGCCCGCTCGCGGCGTCGGGAGGGGCATCGGCTTCGTACGGGGTGGCCGATGCTCGTCGAGCGTGCGCAACCCCTCGGCGGGGGTGGGGCGTTGCTCGGGGTCCTTGTCGAGCAGTGCTGTGATCAGCTCCGCGAGCGGGCCGGGCGGCTCGGCCGGTGCGGGAGTGTGGAGGCAGCCGGCATTGAGCGTGGCGGTGCGCGTCTCACGACCGAACGGGGACGTGCCCGTAGCCGCCTCGTAGAGGGTGGCGCCGAGGGAGAAGCAGGTCGCCGGCCGGGCCGTCGTGCGTGCCGTCGATGCGTTCGGGGGCCATGTACGCGGCGGAGCCGATGACCATTCCGGTGGCGGTCATGCGGGTGTCGGCCTCGTGGGCGGCGATCCCGAAGTCGGTGAGGAGGGCGTGGGCGACTCGTGCCGACTCGCCCGGTGTGAGGGGACCGGCCTTGAGATGCCCGGATGCGGACCCGCGTTCCCTTCGACTTCGGGCCGTATATAGGCTCACGGCCGTAACGCGCCTGACGGGGAGAAACAGCAGAGTGGAGCAGCTGCGGCAGGACGATCCACCGCGGATCGGGGATTTCGTGACGTTGGCACGTCTCGACGCGGACGGCGGCCGGGGCGAACCCGAACGTCGCTATCTGGCCCGCAGCGCTGACGGCGGGCACACCGTCGTGGCGTGCCTGCCGGCCTCCGGCAGTGACCCGGCGTGGTGGGCGGCCGAGGCACAACAGGCGGCCCGGCTGACCCAGCCCGGGTTCTGGCCGGTCGCCCAGCTCGGGGGGACGCCGGCCTTCCCTTGGTACGCCAGCCCCTATCGGCCCGCGCTGCCGCTGCCGGCCGTTCTGGCCGCGTACGGCGGCCCGCTGCCGGAATTCTTGGTCCGCACGCTCGGCGGCACGCTGGCCGAAGCCCTGGCCTCGGCCCACGTCCTGGGCATCGTGCACGGCGGCGTGTGCCCGGCGGGTGTGCTGCTGACCGCCTGTGGGCCGCTCCTGGGCTGCTTCGGCGCGACCCGCGCCCACCTCCTTGCCGAGCACTCGCCCGCACCGACCACCGGCCTGGACACCGGCTGCCTCGCTCCAGAACGGGCCGCGGGCGGCCCCGCGGACCGGGCCGGCGACGTCTACGCCCTGGGCGCCGTGCTGGCGTACGCGGCGACGGGGCACACCGTCCCGGAGCGCGACGAGATCCCCGCCGGCCTGCGCGACCTCATCTCGGCGTGCCGCTCGCGCGACCCGCAGGGCCGACCCGAACCGGCAAGGGTACTGGCGGAGTTGCTGCCGGGCGCGGCGTACGGCGGACTGGCCGGCGCCACCGAGCCGGTGTCACTGCCCGGCCGCGTCGTCGAGGCGCTGTCACGTCAGTCGGCGGAGGTCCTCGCCGCCGCACTCCCCACCCATGAGCGCTGAGGCCATGATCTCCCCACTTCTGTACGACGATCCGTACACCGTCGGCCCGTTCCGGATCCTCGCCCGCCTCGGTGGGGGCGGCATGGGCACCGTCTACCTGGCCCGTTCGGCGGGCGGCCGCACGGTCGCGGTGAAGACCATGCACACCCGTCTCGCCTCGGACACCACACTGCGGACCCGATTCCGGTTGGAGGCGGACGCGGCACGCGTCATCGGTTCCGAGCACGGCGCGGAGGTCGTCGACGCCGACCCCCAGGCACCGACCCCGTGGCTGGCGACGGAGTACGTCCTCGGCCCGCCGCTCGATGCCGCCGTCGAGGCCGGCGGGCCGCTGCCGGTGCCGGCCGTACGCGCGCTGGGCGCGTCGCTCGCCGCCGGGCTGGAGCAGCTCCACCGCTCGGAGGTGGTGCACCGCGACCTGAAGCCGTCCAATGTCCTGGTGACGGCACGGGGCCCGCGGATCATCGACTTCGGTATCGCCCGGGCCTTCGGCGACGAGCACCTCACGAACGTCGGCAGCGCCGTGGGAACACCGGCGTTCATGTCGCCCGAGCAGGCGGCGGGCCTGGAACACGCGTCGCCGGGCGATGTGTTCGCGCTGGCGGGCGTGCTGGTCTTCGCCGCCACCGGCGTCGGCCCGTTCGGCGGCGGGGCCCCCACCGACCTGCTGTACCGCGTCCGGTACGGCGAGCCGGAGCTCGGCCGGGTCCCCGAGGCGCTGCGTCCCCTGCTCGCCCGCTGCCTGGCCAAGGACCCCGCGCACCGCCCGTCCACCACCGAGTTGCGCACCGCACTGGGCGGTGCCGGCCACGCCCCGGCCGGACCCGGCGACTTCGCGGAGCTGCTGCCCGACGCGGTGCTGCGGGAGATCGCCCGGCGCAGCGACGATGCCTGGCGCGAGCCGCCGCACCGCTTGCCGCCGCCGGCCCCCACGGAGGCGCCGAGGGCCGAGCCGGCCGCCGCACCGGGGGTCTCCCGGCGGCGGCTGCTGCTGACCGTGGCCGGCGGCGCGCTCCTGGGGGGTGGGCTCCTCGGTGGCGGGGGCTGGGCCCTGTTCGGGGACTCCGGCGGCGGTGGCGGCGGCACTTCGAAGAAGGACGCCGTCGAGCGGCCGAAGCCGCCGGCCGTGCTGTGGAGCACCGGCCTGTGGTGTCCGGAATCCGGCGGCGAGGTGATGCGGGTGGGCCGGAACCTGGCCATGCGCGCGGGCATCGTGCTCTGCGGCGTCAACGCCGAATCGGGCAACGCGACGTGGCAGGCGAACATCGAGGAGACCTACCGTTCGGCCACCGACGGCACCCGGCTCTACGCCCTGCGGGGGTACCAGGACGGGGCGTCGCTTGCGGTGTGCGAGGTCGGGCAGACCGACGGGCAATTGGGCAAGCCCCTGGTGGAGCTGTCCGCGTTCGCCGGCAAGGAGAAGCTCAACCAACTGCTGTGCGTCGTCGACGGCGTCGCGTACCTGGTGGCCAAGGCCGCCTCCGACGGGCACTGGTACCTGGTCGCGGCCGACCTGGGCACCGCCAAGGAACGCTGGCGCAGCCCGGTGGACGGGCCGCAGAACGAGGGCATGCCGCCCGCGCTGTGCGGCGCCGTGGCGGGGTCCCGGGTGGTGGTGTGCGGGAGCCCGGCGCAGGGCTCGAAGTTCATCCGCCTGTCCGTGCACGACAAGGCCAACGGCCGCCAACTGTGGAACTTCTCCGAGACGTTCGCGGGCGCACCCCCGTCCCGCCTGGTCATCGACGACCGCAACATCTACACGGGCGCCGAGAGCCTCACCGCCGGCCGACTGTCCGACGGAGGGCTGGCGTGGCTCTTCGGCATGGGGCGCGCCGTCGGCGACAGCGCGGGGGAGGAGCGGCGCTACGGCACGCCTGTCATCCAGGACGGCGTCGTCTACTGCACCGAGGCGGACCGGGGGCTGCTCGCGGTGGATGCCCTCTCCGGCACGCTGAACTGGCAGGAGAAGGGGCTGTCCGGCAGGAAGAGCCTGCGGGACGTGGCCCCGGCGGTCGGCAAGCGGTACGCCTACTGCGCCGATGACAAGGGCGTACGCGCCGTCGACCTCCAGGCCCGCAAGGCCGCCTGGACCTACGAGGCCACGCCCGTCGTCCTGACCGCCGACGCCGAGGCCGGCCACCTGTACGTCCGCCAGGAGAAGCGGACCCTCGCCCTGCCGCTCGCCTGACACACCGCCCCTTCACGCTCCAGGAGACGACCACCCGTGAAACCCCTCGGCCAGGGAGACCCGCTGCGCCTGGGCCCCTACCGCCTCCACGGCGTCCTCGGCGAGGGCGGCATGGGCAAGGTGTACTTCGGCGTGGACGCCTCCGGACGCCCCGCCGCGGTGAAGGTCCTGCTGCCGGAACTCGCCCACGACGGGCACCTGGCCGAGCGTTTCCTCCGCGAGGCGCGGACCGCGCAGGCGGTGACCAGCGAGGGCGTGGCGCGCGTCCTGGCCGCCGAGTTGGAGGGCGGCCGGCCGTGGATCGCCACCGAGTTCCTGGCCGGCCCGACGCTGGACGACGCCGTCACGCGCTTCGGGCCGCTCGACGACGCCGCCGTGCGGGAGCTGGCGCGGTCACTGGCCCGCACGCTCCAGGACGTGCACGCCACGGGGCTCGTCCACCGGGACGTGAAGCCCCCCAACGTCGTCCTCACCTCGGGCGGCCCCCGCCTGATCGACTTCGGCATCGCCCGCCCCGAACACGGCCTGACCCTCACCCGCACCGGACAGATCCCGGTCACCCCCGGCTACGGCGCGCCGGAACAGGTCCTCGGCCGGCGCGTCGGACCGGCCGCCGACGTCTTCTCCCTCGGCGCCGTCCTCGCCTTCGCCGCGGCCGGCCGCCCGGCGTACACCGGCGCCGAGATCACGGCCGTCCTGTACGAGGTCGTGCACGGCGACCCCGACCTGGCGGCCGTGCCCGAGGCCCTGCGGTACCTCCTCACGCCCTGCTTCGCCAAGGACCCGGCGGCCCGCCCGCTGCCCGGCCAGGTCGCCGACGCCGCGGCGGCCCCACGGCAGCCCGAGAAACTGTGGAAGTCCGGTCGACTGGGGGAGGAGATCCGCCAACGGGAGGTGGCGGCACGGCGCCTGACGTCCCGGCCGGCCGGCCCCCCGCCCGCCCCGGGGGACGCGGTGGCCGGCGGCGGCCCCGGCCTCACCCGGCGGCGCCTGCTGGTCGCGGCCGCCGGCGGTGGCGCGCTGCTGGCCGCGGCGGGCGGCGGCACCGCCTGGTGGCTCAGCCGAAATGACACCCCGGCAGATCCCTTCGACATCCCGCCCGCCGCTCAGGTGCAGGCCGCGCCGCTGGGCTCCGCCGACGGCACCCCGAAGCCGCTGTGGGGCCCCCTCCAGGACATCGCCGACACCGGGTCGCCGGCCCCACTGCCGGTGCGCGACGTGGTGGTGTTCGGCGCCTCCGGCGGCGGCATCGCGGCGCGCCGGGTCACCGACGGCCGGGAACGGTGGCGGGTCGGCGACGCGAAGGCGGACGCCGGCTACCTCTCGATCGGGGACCGCCTGGTGGCCACCGCCGACCGTGAGGGGACGCTGCGCACCTGGGTCGCCGCCACAGGATCGCCCCGGTGGACGGTGGACGCGAAGGTGGGGGCCCTGCTGGCCGCGGACGCCCACGCCGTCTACCTGCTGACCACCGACGGCCGACTGCGCTGCGTGGGGACCGACGGGAAGGTGCGCTGGACCCGGCAGCCACCGTTGGCACTGTCCGGCGGCCACCCCGTCGCGGCCCTCGGCGCCGGCCACCTGGTGCTGTGCACACAGACCGGCGACGTGGCCGCGGTCCGCGCCGACAACGGCGCCCGCGCCTGGGTCCGCAAGGGCCAGGCCGACGGAGCGCTGCGGCCCGCCATCGACGGCGGCACCGCCTATCTCGGCGGCCGCACCCTGGCGGCGGTGGAGGTCGCCGGCGGCCGCCAGCTGTGGGCCCTGAACCCGCTGCGACCGCCCAGGCGCGGCGCCGGCGGCTGGGGCCCGCCCGCCGTGTCCGGCGGCGTGGTCCACGCGTTGGACTGCGACGCACTGCGGTCGGTGCGCGTCGACGGCAGCCAGGCCGCCGACCCGATGATGGTCGCCGGCGTCGTCCCGCCGTGGCTGCCACCGGTCGTCCAGGGCAACGGCGTCTGGATCGTGGAGAGCGAGGAAACCGGAGTGACCGGCCTGCCGCGCTCGGGACAGGGCCGACCCCAGACGTACCCCCTCTCCGGTGGCCGACCCCGCTCCATCGCCGCCAGCGGCAACCGCCTCTTCGTCCTCAACCACACGACACTGCTGGCACTGCCGGTGTACTAGGGCCGGTCCGGGGAGCACGGTCGGATCGGCCCTGGGTACTCCGGCAGCGGTCCGCTTCCCGAGCCGGTTCTTCTTCGCCGGCGGAAGGGTTCGAGCCGGGGTCGTGTCGGTACGCCGCGGGTGGGGCGCTCAGTCGCGGTAGGCGGCGGCCGCGAGCTGGACGAACGAGCGGACCAGTGGATTCGTGTCGCCCGCGTTCCATGCCACCACCACACGGCTCGGTGGCATGTCGATCAGCGGTACCACCGTGAGCCCCTGCACCGGCTCGTGGTCCAGGAGGGTCATGCCGACCGTGCCGTTCCAGAGAACGGCCTGCTGGCATTCCTGAACTGCGCGCACCACCGGACCCTCGCGGGGTTCCCCGCCGTTCCAGTAAGACTGCCAGCGGGGGTCGGTGCCCTCCGGGAACCGGAACCAGCGGCGGTCGGCCAGGTCGGCCAGGATCAGGCGGTCGCGGCGGGCCAGCGGATCGTCGGCGCGCAGCAGGGCCCCCACCGGGTCGGCACGCAGCTCGTGCACGGTCAGGCCGGTCTCGTCGAACGGGCCGCGGGTCAGGGCGACGTCGACCACTCCGGCGTGCAGCCCGCAGGTGGGGTCGGTCAGGTCCGTGCCGCGGATGCGGGTCTCGACGCGCGGGTGCTGCCGGTGGTGGGCGCGGGCCAGCCGTGTGGCGCCCGGGTCGTCACTGTCGCCCAGGATGCCGACGGTGAGGGTGGCGTTGCCGGCCGCCGCGGCCACCCGGGCGCGTGCCCGGTCGGCCCGGTCGAGCACGGCGCGCGCCTCATCGAGCAGAACCGCCCCCACCGGGGTGAGCGTGACACCAGCGGGCGATCGATCCAGGAGCGGGGCGCCGGCCTCGGTCTCCAACTGTTTGATCGCCCGGCTCAGGGGTGGCTGGCTCATGTGCAGCCGGGCGGCGGCCCGGCCGAAGTGGAGTTCCTCGGCGACGGCCACGAAATAGCGCAGCGTGCGTAGCTCCATGGTGCGACGATACTCGTACGGTATCGACCTCGCAGAACGGGTCTTGGACAGTCGCGGTGCCTGGCTGTGGGATCGAGGCATGACTGATCAACCGAAGGCCAGCGAGCCGATTGCCGACCCCGCCGTATCGGTGGTCGGGCCGGGCGACGGGGAGACCATCTTCCTGGGCACCACGCGCATGCGCGTCCTCGAAGACGGCAGCAACACCGGTCACCGTCTCGGGCTCGCCGAGTCCGTCCTCGCACCGCACACGCCCGGACCGCCGCAGCACCGTCACGCCCAGCACGACGAGGGCTTCTACGTCATCTCCGGGACGGTGCGGTTCACGGTCGGGGACAGGCACCACGACGCGACCGCGGGCACGCTCGTGATGGTCCCGCCCGGAGCCCCCCACACGTTCGCCAACGTGACGGACCAACCGGCCGTCATGCTCAGCACATTCACACCGGACCTGTACGTCCAGTACTTCCGAGACCTGCAGGACATGTTTGCCGGCGGCCAGGCACCGACCCCCCAGGCGAGTATCCGAACGATGCGCCGCTATGCCACCGAGCCCGCAGGTGACTTCGCCTGAGGGCGGGGGCACTCACATCAGATCCGCGGAGGGGAATCGTGAACGTTGCTTATTGGATCGTTGCCGGCCTGCTCGCCCTGTTCTACCTCTACGGGGGCGGGGTGAAGGTGGTCCGGAGCCGTGAGCGGCTCCGACCGATGATGGCCTGGGTGGACAGCACACCGATGCCGGCGGTCAGGGCCCTCGGGCTGATCGAAGTACTCGGCGCGATCGGACTGGTCGTCCCGCCGTTGACCGGCATCGCGCCCTGGCTGGCCCTGGCCGCGGCCCTCGGGTTCGTCGTCCTTCAGATCGGTGCGACGAGGGTCCACCTGAGCCGCGGAGACCGCCAGATCGCCCTCAACCTCACACTCCTGCTGGCCGCGGCCGTAACCCTCTGGCTGGCAACCACCTGGCTGTGACGCCGGAAAGGACCGGCGAGCGCTCGGCGCACCCAGGGCCGGCGGGCTCAGACGCCACGTCACCGGCCCGGTGCGGTAACTCCCCACCCTGGAAAGGATCTTGAGGTCGTCGGGTAGCCCTGGCCAGAGCCGTCCCGTTGCTCCTACGATGCCAGGGAGCGGGGAGGGGGACTCGACGTGGTACAGCGTGTGGGGCGGGTGGAGTTCGGCATCGCCTGGGCGATCAGGAACCTGGACGGGCTCATCGCCGTGGGGCTCGGCCTGACCATCGGCCTGATGGACGTCCTCGGCGACGTCATCAGCGACAAGGTGGCGTCCGGCGCGACGCTGCTGGTGCTGGGCGCACTCGCGGTCGGCTCGATGACGGAGCGGGTGCGCCGCAAGTCCGACATCCGGGAGGCGTCCGCGGGCACCCGCCGCGCCCTGGAGGACCTCGCCATGGTCCGCTCCCTCTCGGGGGACCAGGTCGGCGACGCGCTGGAACGGGCCCGCGCACAGACCAACCTCTGGTACTTCAAGGGCGGCACCGGCACCTACCTGCGCGCCGTCACGCTGCCCCGGTGCGTCGAGGCCGCCACCCGCCAGCGCGCCCAGCTCAGCGTGAAGGTCGACATCATCAACCCGGCGGACGAGCGGGCCTGTGCCGCCTACGCCCGCTTCCGCCAGACCTTCGCCCGCCGCCGCAACGACGACGCGGCGCACGCCTGGACCGCCGACCGCACCCGCAAGGAGGCGTACGCCACGGTCCTGGCCGCCTGCTGGTTCCGCCAGCGGCTCGACACTCTGGAGATCAGCGTCCACCTCTCACCGGGCGTCCCCACCCTCCGCTTCGACCTCTCCGAGTCCTGCCTGATCATCACCCAGGACGACCCGAACCGCGTCAACCTCCTGGTCGCCCGCGACCAGCCGCTCTACGACTACTACGTCACCGAACTGCACCAGAGCCGCGAACAGGCCGTCCGCCTCGACCTGCGCGGCATCGCCCCCCTGGGCGACGAGCCGACCGTCGACGAGGTCCGCGCGGTCTTCGACGACGTCGACCTCCCCCTTCCCTCGGTGTTCAGCGACGCCGACGTCGCGGAGATCGTCGAGAAAGCCCTGCACGCTGAGGACCCCTACCGGAGGTGAGACGCCTCGGGCGCGGCTCATGGACTACGACACGCTCGACCGACTGCTCCGGCCCGGCGCCCCGCGGGAGGCGCCCCGCGCCAGCGTCACCGGCGCCCTGGAGGACATCGCCTGCGGCAAAAGGGAGTTACGCGCGGTCCACCACCCGCTCGGCTTCCTGTGCCTGCCGCTCGTCCGCGACGGCGCCCGCGGCGTCTGCGTCCACCTCTTCGGCACCGGCACCCCCGCCGACCCCACCGCAGACCCCATGCACGCCCACAGCTGGGAGCTGCGCAGCTACGTCCTCTACGGCCGGGTCGGCAACCTCCCGGTCACCGTGACGGACGAGGCGCGCACCCCCACCCACCGGATCTTCGAGGTCTTCAGCGCACCCTCGGGCGTCGACGAACTGCGGCCCACCCCCCGCCTGGTGCACTGCGCACCGGGCCCCGCCGCCTCCAGCGGCAGCGGCGAGACGTACAGCCTGCCGGCCGGGGAGTTCCACGCCACCGTCGTCACGCGCGGGCAGCCCGCCGCCACCTTGGTGCTCGGCCGGTCGCTGCCCGGCCACACCGACCTGTCCCTGGGCCCCCTGCACGGCCGTGGCCACCGTACGGTGCGTCGGCTGTGCGGTGCGGAACACACCGAACGGACCGTCCGCACAGCACTCAGGAGGATCCATGCCGAGCAGCGCGAGTGACCGGGGCGCCGGACCGTACGCGAGCGAGACGCGGGTGGCCGTCGCCGCGGCGGAGGAGGCGGGGACCCTGCTACGCGGCCGCTTCGGCACGGTGCGTGCGGTGGGCGTCAAGGACGCCTCGGGCGACGTCGTCACCGACCTCGACCTGGCCGCGGAGAAACTCATCCTCGCCCGCCTCCAGACGCACTTCCCGCACGACCGGATCCTGTCCGAGGAGGCGGGCCTCCTCGACGCCGTCAGCCGCCGCACCTGGCTGGTGGATCCGCTCGACGGCAGCAACAACGTCGCGATCGGCCTGACCGCGTACGCCGTCGGCATCGGACTGTGCGTGGACGGCGCGCCGGTCGTCGGCGTGGTGCACGAACCGGTCACCGGCTCCACCTGGCGGGCCGTCCGCGGCCAGGGCGCCTCCTGCGGCCACGATCGGCTGCCGGGGCCGAACGGCGTGGTGCCGCGCAGCGGTCCGGTGGTGGCCTGGACCCAGGGCCATGCGGTGGACCGGACCGACCCGGTGGCCGTGGGACTGCGGGGCCAACTGGAGCGCCGCACCCGGCGGGTGCTCCAGTTGTGGGCGCCGCTGCTGGGCTGGAGCATGCTGGCGCGCGGCGCGATCGGCGGCTTCGTCGGCTACCGCGCGGAGGGCATCGACTTCCCCGCGGGCGCCCTGCTGGCCGCCGAGACGGGCGTGGAGTTCCGCACCCTGACCGGTGGCCCCTTCACGGTGAGCTCCGGCGGCCCGGACACCGACCGCAGCTTCGTCGCCGCCCGTGGCGACACCCTGACGTACCTGCTCGACGTGGTCGCACGCGCACGGGCGGCCTGAGCGGGGCCGGGGGCCGTTCACCCCACCGCCAGCGCCACCGTCGCCGCCAGTGTCGCCGTCACGGCCAGGACGAACCCCGTGCCCATGAAGCGCCGCAGCGGGATGACAATGCCCTGGCCGCGGCACCGCTCGAACCACAGCAGCGTCGCCAGCGACGCCCACGGCGTGACCAGCGGGCCGACGTTGGTGCCGATGAGCAGCGCCAGCAACTGGTGGTGGTTGCCGACCGGCACCGCCGCCTCGCCCGCCATGTAGACCGGCAGGTTGTTGAGGACGTTGGACAGGCCCGCGCCCACGCCCGCCGAGCGGAGCATGCCGCCGAGGCCGCCGTCCGGCCCGATCGCCGCCGTCAGCAGCGTGTGCAGCCCGTGCGCGTTCACCGTCTCGACGACCAGGAACATCCCCGGCACCAGCACCAGCAGCCGCCACGGCACCAGCGACAACCGCAGCTCGGCGGGGCGCCGCACCGCGAACGCGACGACCACGATCAGCATCGTGGTCAGCGACGCCGACCACAGCGGCACGTTCGCGACGAGGATCGCCACCAGGAAACCGGCACACGCCAGCGCGCACACCCGGAACAGCACCGGATCGGCCGGCGCCCGCCGCTCGGGCGGTACGTACACGTCGGAGCCCCGCCGTCCGCGCCGCCAGTAGAAGCCCCACAGGCACACCATCGTCACGGCGACGGCCGCCAGTTGGGGCAGGCCCATCGTGGCGGCCATCGCGGTGGGGGAGAGCCCGACCCGGTTCGACGCCAGCAGGTTCGTCAGGTTCGACACCGGCAGCAGCAGGCTCGCGGTGTTGGCGAGCCAGACCGTCGTCATCGCCAGCGGCACCGGCGCGATGCCCACCCGCCCGGCCAGCGCGAGCATCACCGGCGTCAGCAGCACCGCCGTGGTGTCCAGGTTCAGCACGATGGTGGTGACCGACGCGAAGAGCACGCACAGCCCGAACAGCCGCGGATAGCTGCCGTTGCCGGTCCGCGCCACCCAGGACGCCACCGCGTCGAACACCTCGGCCCGACCGGTCAGTTCGGCCATCACGATGACCGTCGCCAGGAAGACCAGCAGCGGCCCGATACGCGCCATCGCGGCCCCGGCGGGCGCGGCCGGCAGCAGCCCCGTGGCCACACACACCAGGCCGCAGGCGAGCAGCCCGGCGGCGAGCCAGTCCAGGGGATGCAGACGCTTGAGGAATCGCACGCCCGACAGCCTCGCACACGCGGCCGGACGGGGCGGGGGAGAGGGGGAGGCCGCGAGCGTCGGGACCGGCGGCGGTCCCGACGCCGGCGACGTGCGGATACCCGCCGCGGCGGACGGCCGGCCGCGCGGCGGCGCGGACCTCGCACACCACCGGTGCCGCCTGCTCCCGCAGCCCTGCCACCCGTTGACGGACACTCCGCGTGATCCTTCCAACCACCTGCCCCGCCACCCCCCGACCTCCTACGATGGGGACATGGCGACTGACGGAGAACTGCTGGGCCGGACGCGGGACTTGGACTTCTTCATCAGCTACTCACCCGCCGACGAACAGTGGGCGTCCTGGATCGCGTGGACCCTGGAGGAAGCCGGGTACCGCACCGTCATCCAGGCGTGGGACTTCGTCGCCGGCACCAACTTCATCGACTTCATGGACCGCGGCGTCAGCGAATCCGTCGCCGTCATCGCCGTCCTCTCCGGCCACTACGGCCGCTCCACCTACGGCCGGATGGAATGGCAGGCCGCGCTCCGCGCCGAACCAGAGGAGCCCGACCGCAAACTGCTCACCGTCCGCGTCGAGGACATCCCCATCGAGGGCCTCCTCGCCACCATCACCTACGTCGACCTCGTCGGCGTCGCCGACGCCGCGACCGCCCGCAGCCTGCTGCTCACCCGCGTCGGCCAGGCCGTCGAGGGCCACGCCCGCCCCGGCCGCCGCCCCGGCTACCCCGGCGCCCTGACCGCCAGCGGCTCCTTCCAACTGCCCGCCACCGCCGCCGACGACCGGCAGCGTCCGCTCGGCCGCACCGGCTGGTCCGGCCGCCGCCGCCCCGCCCGCGCGCCCCGGTACCCGCAGGCCCCCGGCGCGGCCCGCGACCAGGGCGCCCTGACCGTCCTGCACCTCGCCGGCCCCGACTTCGGCCGCGGCCGCGAACCGGAGGCGCTGCGCCGGGAGATCCGCGGCGACCTCGTCGAGCTGAAGGACGCCGGCGCCCCCGCACCCGACCTCCTCGTCGTCACCGGTGACCTCACCGCCTCCGGCAGCCCCCGCGAATGCGACCAGGCCCTCAGCTTCCTCACCGGGCTCCGCTCCCAGCTCGACCTGCCGCCGCAGCGCGTCGTCGTCGTCCCCGGGAACCAGGACGTCAGCCAGGCCGCCTGCCGCGGCTACTTCCACACCTGCGAGGCCGACGAGATCCCGCCGCAGCCCCCGTACTGGCCCAAGTGGCGCCACTACACCCGCCTCTTCCGCGGCCTCTACGAGGGCCTCGACACCGTCTTCGACAGCGACCAGCCCTGGACCCTCTTCCCGGTGCCCGAACTCCACACCGTCGTCGCCGGGTTCAACTCCTCCATCGCCGCCAGCCACCGCCCCGACGACCAGTACGGCTTCCTCGGCCGCGACCAGGCCGCCTGGTTCGCCGAGGCGCTGCGCAGCTACGAGGAGGAGGGCTGGCTGCGGATCGGCGCGCTCCGCCACCCGCTCACCGGCCGCCGCCGCCCCCAGGACGCCCCCGGCGGCCCCGGCACCCTCCGCGACGTCGACACCTTCACCCGCCTCGCCGCGCCCCGCCTCCACTTCGTCCTGCACGGCCCCAGCGGCGGCCCCCGCACCACCGGCGGCGAACCGTCCCACGACCAGCTCCCGCTCCAGAACGGCACCCTGCCGCTGTACGGTGCGGCCGCCCCCGCCGGGTTCGAGCTGCTGCGCGTCACCGCCGACGGCGTCACCCGCTGGACCGGCGCCGGCGGCACCGAACCAGCCGTCTTCCCCGTCACCTGGCACGGCGCCGGACGGATCTTCGCCGCGCCCGGCGAGCCCGCGGCCCCGCCCGCCGCCGTCCAACCCTCCGACAACCGCGCCGTCGACGAGCCCGCCGACTCCCTCGCCGAACGCGTCAAGGAGGTCTGCCGCGCCCGCCAGGAAGGCGTCCGCCTCCGCGACGTCCCCCGCGCGGCCCCCGACGACCTCGCCCAGATCATGGTCACCTGGAGCGACGAGGGCGTCGTACGCCAGCAGCGGATCGCCGTCCACCCCGGCACCCCCACCGACACCGAACTCGACCGCTTCCTCGCCCAGGCCCACGCCACCGACACCGGTTCCGAGGCCGAGCTGGTCCACGACGGCCCGCCCCCCGAGCAGTCCCTGCGCGAACGCGCCGGGCGCCGCGGCGTCCGCGTCCGCAGCTTCCTGGAGTTCCAGGGCCTCCTCGACCTGCGCACCTACGTCGCCGCCCAGACCTCCCGGCTGAGCAACGACGACCGCTACGCCCCCGACCTCTACCTCCCGCAGCGCTACCGCGACGCCGAACGCCCCGACGCCGACGAGCGCGACCACCTCGTCGAGGCCATGCTCCAACTCCTGGAGACCGACCACGGCCGGTTCGTGCTGCTCCTCGGCGACTTCGGACACGGCAAGACCTTCGCCCTGCGCGAGCTGGCCCGCCGCATCCCCGAATGCCTCCCGCACCTCACCCCGCTGCTCATCCCCCTGCACACCCTCGACCGCGCCCACAGCCTCGAAGGGCTCGTCGCCGCCCACCTCGCCGGCCACGACGTCGACACCATCGACCTGCGCGCCCTGCGCTACATGCTCGGCCAGGGCCGCGTCGTCCTGCTCTTCGACGGCTTCGACGAACTCGTCAACCGTGTCAGCTACGACCGCGCCGCCGACCACCTCCAGGTCCTCCTCAACGCCGCCGTCGACAACGCCAAGATCGTGGTCAGCAGCCGCACCCAGCACTTCAAATCGCAGGACCAGATCCTCACCGCCCTCGGCGAACGCATCGGCCTGCTCCCGCAGCGCCGCATCCTCGCCGTCGAGGGCTTCGTCCCCGAACAGATCCGCGCCTACCTCGTCAACCGCTACGGCGACGAGCAGACCGCCGAGCGCCGCTTCGAAATCCTCGGCAACATCCCCGACCTGCTCGCCCTGTGCGCCAACCCCCGACTGCTCAGCTTCGTCGCCGACCTCGACCCCGACCAACTGCGCGCCGTCGCGGGCGCCGGGCGCGCCCTGAGCCCCGCCCGGCTCTACGAGGACGTCTTCACCTCCTGGCTCGCCCACGAGGAACGCCGCGGTCAGGGCGGCCCCGGCGCCGCCCCCGGCCTCACCCTCGACCACCTCTGGGCCGCCGTCACCGCCCTCGCCCGCCGCCTGTGGGAGACCGGCCGCAGCGGTCTGCACCTCGACGAACTGACCGACACCGTCGCCACCGCCCTCGCCGGGCTCGCCGGCACCACCCTCACCACCCAGGAGAGCGCCCAGGCCGTCGGCGCGGGAAGCCTGCTGATCCGCACCGACGACGGCCTGTTCCAGTTCATCCACGGCTCCGTCGTCGAATGGCTCATCGCCCGCCAGGCCGCCGACCGCCTCGCCGACGGCGACAGCACCCTGCTCGCCGCCCGCCCGCTGAGCGCCCTCGCCGCCGAGTTCTTCTGCGACCTCGCCGACCACGACCTGAGCACCGCCTGGGTCCGCACCGTCCTCAACACCCCCGGGCCCGGCGTCAGCGACGCGGCCCGCGCCAACGCCGTCCGCGTCATCGACCGGCTCCGGGTCCCCGCCGGCGCCGACCTGCGCGCCGCCCGCCTGTCCGGCGAGGACCTCTCCGGCCGCGACTTCTCCGGCGTCGACCTCACCGGCGCCGACCTCACCGACACCCGCCTCATCGGCGCCAACCTCTCCGGCGCCGTGCTGCGCGACGCCCGACTCAACGGCGCCCGCCTCGACCACGCCGACCTCTCCGGTGCCGACGTCACCGGCGCCGACCTGCGCGGCGCCCGCCTCACCCGCGCCGACCTGCGCGGCGCCCGCCTGACCCGCAGCCGCTGGCACCGCGCCGCGCTCATCGACCCGCTCACCGACCCACAGGTCCGCGCCGCCCCCGAACTGCGTACCGCCGCCCTCGCCCCCGGCATGCCCGTCGAGGTCGGCTTCCGCCCCGCCGCCGTCGGCGTCCCGTACGGCTTCGACATGCGCACCAGCCGGCTGCCCGAACCCCTCTCGTACAGCCCCGAAGGCGAACTCCTCGCGGTGGGCAGCGAGGACGGCGGCGTGCTGATCTGCGCCGCCGACACCGGCCGCGCGCTGCGCACCCTGCACGGCCACGAAGGCCGCGTCTACGCCGTGAAGTTCCGCTCCCGGGTCCTCGCCACCGGCAGCGCCGACGGCACCGTACGCCTGTGGGATCCGGTCTCCGGACGCCAACTGCACCGCCTGGACGTCCACCCCGGCGGCGTCTGGCCGGTCTCCCTCGACGAAGCCGGGACCCTGGTCGCCACCGGCGACGCCGACGGCCTGGTCACCCTCTGGGACACCGCCACCGGCGAACCGCTGCACCAGCTCCCCGGCCACACCGCCCCCGTCTACACCGCGGTGTTCAGCGCCGACGGGCACACCCTCGTCACCGGCGACGCCGCCGCCAACCTCCGCATCTGGGACACCCGTACCGGAAAGTGCACCGGCAGCCTCGACGGCCACGAACGCGCCGTGTTCCGCGCCCGGTTCAGCCCCGACGGCACCCTCCTGGCCACCGGCGACCACGGCGCCGACGGCCATGGCACGGTCCGCGTCTGGCGGCTCGCCGACCGGCGCCTGCTGCACACCTTCACCGGCCACACCGGCCGCGTCTACACCCTCGACTTCCACCCCGAGGGCACCCTCCTCGTCAGCGGCGACACCGACGGCCAGGTCCGGCTGTGGGACCCGGTCGTCGGCGCCCCCGCCGGGGTCCTGGAGCGGTGCACCGGCGCCGTCTACCAGGTGATGTTCGGCAACGGCGGACGGCTCCTCGCTGCCTGCGACAGCGACGGCACCGTCCGCCTGTGGCGCGTCGCGCTCTCCGGCGGCCACCGCGCCATCAGCCTGCTGCGCCAGCAGCCCGTCGAGCACCGCGGCTCCGCCTGGGCCTGCCGCTTCCGCCCACAGGACAGCCAGCTCGTCACCGTCGGCAACGACGGCGGCGCCCAGATATGGCACGCCGACACCGGCCAGGGCCAGCGCATCCTGCGCGGCCACGGCCGGCGGGTCAACACCGTCGCCTTCAGCGCCGACGGCGCCCGCCTCGCCACCAGCGGCAACGACGGAATCGTCCGCCTCTGGGACGCCCGCACCGGCCGCCGCACCGCCGAACTCACCGGCCGCGGCGACCGGTTGATCTCCGCGGTCTTCAGCCCCGCCGGCCCGATACTCGGCACCGCCAGCAACGACGGCGACGTCTACCTGTGGAACGCCGTGACCGGCGAGTACCTCCGCGAGATCGACGTGGAGACCGACCACACCTGGGCCGAGGCGTTCAGCTCCGACGGCACGCTGCTCGCCACCGCCAACGACGACGACTCCGTCCGCCTGTGGTGGCGTGCCACCGGCGCCCATGTCGCCACCCTCTCCGACCACCGGGGCCGGGTGCGGTCCATCAGCTTCCGCGGCGACGGCACCGCCCTCGCCACCGGCTGCGACGACGGCCGGGTCCGCCTCTGGCACCAGGAGAGCGGCCGCCTGGCGGGCGAACTCGACGGCCACAGCGACCGCGTCTACGCCGTCGCCTTCGGCTCCGACGGCGACTGGCTGGCCAGCGCCTCCTGGGACGGCACCGCCATCATCTGGCGCGACGGCACCCCCCGCCACGTCCTGACCGGACACCACGGACGGCTCTGGACGGCCGTCGCCCACCCCCGGCTGCCACTGCTCGCCACCGCCGGCGACGACCGCGTCATCTGCCTCTGGGACGCCCGCACCGGCACCCGCACCGCCCGCCTCACCGGCCACACCGGACGGGTCTTCTCCCTCGCCTTCAGCCCCGACGGCACCCTCCTGGCCAGCGGCGGCGAGGACGGCACGGTCCGCCTGTGGAACGTCCCCGCACCGGACGGCCCACCCGCCCCGCACGCCACGCTCATCGGCGTCCCCGGCGGCTGGGCGGCACTGACCCCCGAGGGCGGCTACAAGTACGAGGGCGAGGTGGCCGGCGAGTTCTGGCACGTCGTCGGCATGGCCCGCTTCACCCCCGGCGAACTGGACGAGTACCTTCCGGGCGTCCACCGGCTCCCGCTCGACGCGGAGTTGTGACACCGCGACGGCGGTGATCCGCCAGGCAGGAGACAGGCCAGCTCACCTCGTGAGTGCGCATCACCCTGCCGCTTCGTTCTGCCGCTTCCCTGCGTCAGCCGCTGTTGGTCGGGCGCCGGGCCGGCCTTGGAGCGAGCTCGCCCCGCGACAGTCAGGCGGGTTGGGCGGGCCCGTGTTGCTTCGGGGCGGACGGATAATCTGGGCCCGTCAGCGAAGATCGCAGAAGGGCGGAGCATATGGCAGACATCGTGGAGGCGGCGGCGCGGAAGGTCTTCCAGCGTTACGACATCGATGGGGACGGCCAGGTCACGGCGGAGGAATACCGGAAGGTCGTGGCGGAGTTGGAGGGCACGGAGATCACCGAGTCGGAGGCCCAGGCACTGATCGACTCGCTCGACACCAACGGCGACCGCCAGATGTCCTTCGAGGAGTTCTGGGCAGCCATGACCGGCTGAGACTGCCGGGTCCGGCACGTGAGCGTGCCGGACCCGCCGCGAACGTGGCGCGGCCGAGCGGGCCCGACGGGCGCCGAGCGGTCGCTCGCGGCGTGGAGCGGGCCGCTGCCCGAGCCGGTTCACGGTGCCGCGCAGGAGTATCTTCGCCGCATGGTTGAGCATCGCATGATCGACGTGAACGGGATCCGGCTGCACATCGCGGAGGAGGGTGAGGGGCCGCTGGTCGTGCTGCTGCACGGCTTCCCCGAGTCCTGGCACTCCTGGCGCCACCAGTTCGGCCCGCTGTCCGCCGCCGGCTTCCGGGTCGTCGCCCCCGACCAGCGCGGATACGGCCGCAGCGACCACCCGCAGGACGTGGGCGCGTACAGCATCCTGCACCTCGTCGGGGACGTGATCGGACTGATCCACGCCCTGGGCGAGCGGGAGGCGTTCGTCGTCGGGCACGACTGGGGCGCACCGGTGGCCTGGCACACCGCGTTGCTGCGGCCCGATGTGGTGCGCGGGGTGGCGGGGCTGAGCGTGCCGCCGCCGTTCCGCGGGGAGCACCCGCCGCTCGCGGCCATGCAGGAGCGGTTCGACGGACGGTTCTACTGGAACTACTTCAACCAGCCCGGGCTCGCCGACGCCGAGTTCGCCCGGGACCCCCGGACCGCCCTGCGCACACTGCTCTACTCCGCCTCCGGTGACGCCCCCGGCACCGGCCGCCCCGACCAGGCCCTGGTGTCCGACCCGGCGCGAGGCTGGCTCGCGGACATGACCGACCCCGAGGAACTGCCGGACTGGCTCACCGAGGAGGACCTGGACGAGCTCACCGCCAACTACGCCAAGGGATTCACCGGCGCACTGAACTGGTACCGCAACCTGGACCGCAACTGGGAACTGACCGCCCCCTGGCACGGCGCCGTCGTCACCACCCCCGCGCTGTATATGTACGGCGACCGGGACCTGGTCGCGACGTTCCCGGGTACGCCGGAACTCATCGCGCGGCTGCCCACGTTGCTGCCCGGTCTCCGCCGCGCGCCCATCATGCTGCCGGGCTGCGGCCACTGGACCCAGCAGGAGCGACCGCGGGAAGTGAACGCCGCGCTGGTCGAGTTCCTGACGGAGTTGCGGGGCTGAGGCCGGTCCACCGGCACCGGTCCGCCGGGCGGCCCCGCTGCGCGGGTTTGCGGCGGGGCCTGATTACATCGGGGGGAGGGCTGTTACGGCATAGCCGTAGGGCGACATCCGTCCGGAAGCCGAGCCCGATGCCCCAGTAGTAGTCGCGCCACGGTGAGGAGTCTCGCTGATGCCCCGTCAGCCGAAAATCGCCCTGTTAGCAGTCTTACTCACCCTGTTCGCTGGCCTGGTCTGCGCCGCCCAGGCCGAGGCGGGCAAGCCGGAGCCGCAGCCGGGAGCGGGGGTGAGAGCAGGGCAGGGGCAGGTGCCGGCGGTCAAGGCCGCGGGGACGTTCCGGAATCCACTGAACACGGGGCCGGACCCCTTCATGACGTATGCGAACGGGGCCTATCACCTCACCACCACCCAGGACGACAGCATCAAGATGTGGAGTTCGCCCTCGCTCGGCACGCTGCTCGACGCGGACCCGGTGACCGTGTGGCGGGACACCGACCCCACACGCAACCAGCACATCTGGGCGGCCGAGTTCTACCGTTTCGGGGACCGCTGGTACATGTACTACACGGCCGACGACGGTGTGGACGACCATCACCGGCTGTACGTCCTGGAGTCGGAGGCCGGTGACCCGGCCGGGCCGTACCACTTCAAGGCGAAGCTGAATCCGCCCGACCACGCGAACGACTTCGCCATCGACCCCAGCGTCTTCCAGCACAACGGCAAGCTCTACCTGGCGTATTCGGGGCTCAACCCCTACCAGCACAACGGTCTGAACATCGCCCCGATGTCGAACCCGTACACCGTCTCCGGCGACGCGGTGGCCCTCAAGGCCGACGGGGGCTGCCCGGAGGTCCGTGAGGGCCCCGAGTTCCTCAACCGCAACGGCCGTACATGGCTGACGTACTCGACCTGTGACACCGGCAAGCCGGACTACCAGCTGTGGATGCTGTCCCTGCCGGACCACGCCGACCCCCTGACGCCCGGCGACTGGCAGCAGCACCCCGGCCCGGTCTTCGGCCGCAACGACGCCAAGGGGGTCTACGGCCCCGGCCACCACGCCTTCTTCCGGTCGCCCGACGGTACGCAGGACTGGATCGTCCACCACGCCAAGTCGACCGCGGGTTACACCTACGACCACCGCACGTCCCGGGCCCAGCCGATCGGCTGGCATGCGGACGGCAGCCCGGACCTGGGCCGGCCGTTCGCCCTGGGCGCGACGCAGGACCTGCCTGCCGGTGACCCGGGCAACGGCAACTACTGGATCAACGACGACGGCCGTTCCAGTGGAGCCGGCCACGTTTCCTACCAGGGTGCCTGGAACTCGGGGACGGGGTGCGCGGCCCAGTGCTTCTGGGGCGACGACCACTGGAGCGACCGGGCGGGCAACACCGCGGCCTTCACCTTCACCGGCACCCGCATCGCGCTGCTGTCCGTACAGGACACCGGCAACGGCATCGCGGCCATCAGCGTCGACGGGGGCCCCGAACAGCGCGTCGACTTCTACGGGTCGCCCCGGACGGGCGAGACGCTCCAGTACCTCAGCCCGCGGCTGCCCTCCGGCAGGCACACCCTGCGCGTTCGGGTCACCGGGGAGCACAGCGCCCTGTCCACCGCGTCCTTCGTGAGCGTGGACCGGGCCGAGGTCTACACCGACTGAGACCGTCCCGACGCCCTGACTGCCGCAGCGTGTGCGGTGGTTGGGCGCCGGATGCCGCCGCGGGCCCGCTGCGGGGTCGGTCTGGAAAGGCGCGCCGCTTCCCACTTGTGGAGACTGCCGCTGACCGAACTGATCGAGACGTCGTCATGAGAGCGGCGAGGACGCACCTGGGGTTTCGCTGTCGAGGGCGGCGGCGCGGAGGGCGGCCGCCACGCGGGTGACGGCATCCGAGGGCGGGTGCGCAAGCCGGGCCAGGAGCAGGCGCCGCAGCTCCCGGGGCCCGCCCCGAACGGGCAGGATGCGTACGCCCGGTGGCGCGGCCGGGGCGAGCGAGGCGGACACCGTGGTGATCCCGCAGCCCGCTGCGACGAGGTGGAGCTTGGCCAGCCAGTCACGGGCGACGTGGGCGATCTCGGGCCGCTCGTCCAGGCCCGGCCACACCCCCATGAGCCGGTCGGCGCCGGACAATGAGCCGGCGATCCAACGCTGCCCGCGCAGATCGGCCACATCGACGAAGTCGCCGCGGGCGAGCGGGTGGGTGGCGGGCACCGCGAGGCGCAGCGCGCGTTCGGTGAGGGTCTGCAGCGCCAGCGGCGGCGACTCGTCGTCGGGTGCGCGGAACGGTGGCCCGGACGCCAGCAGGGCCAGGTCGATGCTGCCGGCCCGCAGGGCGCGCACGAGGGCCGGGGTGCCGCCCTCGCGGCTCACGACGTGCAGGCCCGGGTCGCTGCGCCGGAGGGCGACGAGCGCCCGGGGCACGAGGGTGGCTCCGGCGCTGGGGAACCAGCCCAGGCGGACGGTACCGGCCTGCCCTGGCAGGCCGGCCAGCTCGCGGGCGGTCGCGTCGATCTCGTCGAGCACGACCGTGGCGCGCCGCATCACGACGCGGCCCGCCGAGGTCAACCGGACACCGTCGCGCCGCCGCTCCAACAGCTCCGCGCCCGCGGCCCGCTCGATCGAGGCGATCTGCCGGGACACCGCCGACTGCGTGTACCCGAGCGACGCCGCGGCCGCGGTGAAGGTTCCGTGTTCCGCCACCGCGCGAAAGACGCGCAGCGCGACCAGTGAGACATCCGTGAAGTCCATGACATATACGCATACCAGCCGTGCTGAACTTTCGTTGGACTCATGGCCGAAGTGTTCTTAGCGTGGCCGTGTGAACGCCTCCCGAATCGCCCTCGTCACGGGCGCCAACCAAGGTCTGGGCCGCGCCCTTGTCGAAGGGCTCGCGGCCCGTACGGAGCCCGACGGCCTCGTCCTGCTCACCGGGCGCGACCAGCGGCGCGTCACTGACGCGGCCCGCGAGGTGGCGCAGCTGCCCGGCACGCGCGGCCGGGTTCAGGGACGGGTGCTGGACGTCACGGACGTCGATGCCATCGCGCAGCTCGCCGAGGAACTCCGCCTCAAATACGGGGGCGTGGACGTCGTGATCTCCAACGCCGTCGCCCGGCTGCTGCCCGGGGAGTCACAGGCCGAGCGCGCCGACGAGTTGATCGACGTCTCGAACACCGCGACCCACGCGATACTGCGCTCCTTCGGACCCGTACTGCGCCCTGGCGGCCGGCTGCTCGTGGTGGCCAGCAGCCTGGGCACCCTCGGCCACCTCACTCCTCGGCTGCGGCACCTGTTCGACGGCGCGGACCTGGACCAGGTCGAGTACGCCGTCGAGTCCTGGCGCACCGCCATCCACAACAACACGGCACAAGAGGCGGGCTGGCCGCTCTGGTTGAACGTGCCCTCGAAGGTGGCCCAGGTCGCCGCGGTGCGCGCGGTCGCCGCCATACGCCGCGAGCGCGACCTCACGGCCGGCACCCTGATCGCCTCCGTCTGCCCCGGCATGGTCGACACCGCGACCTCCCGGCCGTGGTTCACCGACTTCAGCCAGGCCCGGCCGCCGTCCGAGGCGGCGCGGGCCGTGCTCGACGTCGTGTTCGCCGAGCACGCCGACCCCGCCCTGTACGGCGAGTTGATCCGCTTCGGCAAGGCCCTGGACTGGCACGGCGGCACGCCCCCGGTGGAACAGGACCGCATGCTCAAACCCTGAGCGGACCCTCGCTCCGGCCTCAACTCGCAGCGCAGCAGCAGGAGTTCACCCATGCCCCTCATCACCACACCCTACGGTTTCTCCAGCACGGCCGCGCAGGTCGCACAGGGCGTCGACCTCACCGGCCGCCGCGCGCTGGTCACCGGCGCATCCTCCGGTCTCGGCGCGGAAACGGCCCGCGCGCTGGCCGGTACGGGGGCGGCCGTCACCCTGGCTGTCCGCGACGTGGCAGCCGGCGAACGCGTCGCCGAGAACATCGCCGAGGCGACCGGCAACCACGACCTGCACGTCGCCCACCTGGACCTCGCCGATCCCACGTCCGTCACCGCGTTCACCACGGCCTGGCAGGGCCCGCTGCACGTCCTGGTGAACAACGCCGGCGTCATGGCCTGCCCCGAGCAGCACACCGAACAGGGCTGGGAGTGGCAGTTCGCCACCAACCACCTCGGCCACTTCGCGCTCGCCACGGGCCTGCACGCCGCACTCGCCGCCGACGGCGCCGCCCGTATCATCGCCGTCAGCTCCACCGGCCACCAGCAGTCCCCCATTGTGTGGGACGACGTCAACTTCGCCTTCCGCCGCTACGACCCGTGGCTCGCCTACGGCCAGTCCAAGACCGCCAACGTCCTGTTCGCGGTCGAGGCCAGCCGCCGCTGGGCCGACGACAACATCACCGCCAACGCCCTGATGCCCGGCGCCATCTACACCAACCTCCAGCGCCACACCGGCGGCCGCGGCAGCGGCCGGGTCCCGGCCGAGTTCATCAAGACGGTCGAGCAGGGCGCCGCCACCTCCGTACTCCTCGCCACCTCACCCCTGCTGGAAGGCATCGGCGGCCGGTACTTCGTCGACTCCAACGAGACCGAGGTCGTCGACCACCGCACCGGCACCCTGCACGGCGTCGCCCGCTACGCCGTCGACCCGGACAACGCGCGCCGGCTGTGGGCACTGTCGGAGGAACTGCTCACCCAGGCCGACTGACCCTGGATCAACTGGTCCAGCTGGATCAACTGGACCGGTCAGACCAGTCGGGCCGGTCAGGCCAGTTGGGCCGGTCAGGCCAGAGTTGGGCCGGTCAGGCCAGCTATACCTGCCGCTCCAGCTCGGCCGAGTGGATGCCGGCCGAGATGCGGATGCCGTGCCGTCCGCTCTCGGGTGGCGCGGGCCGGTGGCTCGGTCTCGGGCCCGGGTCACACGGCTGTGCGGCCGCCGTCGACCGGCAGCACCACACCGTGCACATAACTCGCGGTGTCGTCAGCCAGGTACGCGATCGCCTCGGCGATCTCCCTCGGGGTAGCAGGCCGACCGGCGGGCGCCTGGGAAGCGAGGGTGTCCAGGTCCCCTCCCATGTCTGCCGTGCCTTCGGTCTGCGTCGGACCGGGCTGCACGGCGTTGACCCGGACCCCGCGCCGGCCGTATTCGGCAGCCCAGGCTTTGGTCAGCAGGTTCACGGCCGCCTTGCTCGATCCGTACAGTGCCATTCCCGAGACGCCGAGCGCGGCCGCCATGGTGCTGACGTTGACGATCGCCCCGCTGCCCCGCTCGGCCATCGCCGGCGCGAGTTCCGCCACCAGGTAGAAGGGGGCCTTCACATTCAGCGCGTAGACGGCGTCAAACTCGCTCTGCGGCGTCTGTTCGGTGGGCCCGAAGGGGTAGATGCCCGCCCCGTTGACCAGGATGTCCACCCGGCCACCGCCCAGTTCGACAGCCTGCCGAGCCAGCTGTCGCACCGAGTCGACGTCCAGCAGATCGGCGGCCACGAAATCCGCCGTGCCACCGCGTCTCCGGATGGCCTCGACGACGGCCCCGCCGCGCCCTCGGTCCCGGCCCGCCACCAGTACGTGCGCGCCACGCTCGGCGAGCGTTTCCGCAGTGGCTGCCCCGATGCCGCTGGTCGCCCCGGTCACCAACGCGACTTTCCCTGCCATCGACGCGGTCGTCACAGCCACTCCCTCTGTCGCCTCAGCTCCCTGGTCTCTTTCTATGCGCGGGCTGGACCAGGCGCTCGCCCGGCTACTCCGGCGGAGCCCCCGAGGGGCGCAGCACGGTCCGGGAGCCGGGCCCGTCTCGCACCATGCGTGCGGTCAGTCGTGGCACTGCCCTTCCACCCACCGCAACCGAACGCGGTCGACGAACTGGCCGACGCCGAAGACCAGCCGGCTCGCATGATCCGATGACTCGGCTGGTTCACGCCTGGTACTCGGTGAGGTCGATGGTGTGGACGTTGAGCGGAAAGCCGTACACCGGATGTGCCGTCTCGCGCTCCAGCACCATGCCGAGCTTGCGGATGACGTTCTCGGAGGCGTCGTCGCCCGCCCGACTGATGCTGATGACGCGGTCGAGGCCACGGTCCTGGAGCGCGAACTCCAGGGTGGCCTGAGCGGCTTCGGACGCGTATCCCTGGCCCCAGAATTGTGAGCCGAGCCGCCAGCTGATCGCCACGGCGGGCATGACCTCCGGCAGGGACTCAGGCACGTACAGACCCGTGAAGCCGGCCAGTTCCCCCGAGGCCAGCAGCTCGACGGCGAAGAGGCCGAAGCCCTCCTCGTCCCACTCCTCCTCCCATCGCTCGATGGCCTCTGCCGTGTGGTCCAGGTCGCGCACCGAGCCGTCGTCGATCCAGCGCATGACCCGCGGGTCCGCGTTGATGTCGGCCATGGGTGCGAGGTCGTCGTCGTGCCAGCGACGGAGCAGGAGGCGGGGGGTGCGGATCTCGGTCATGGCGCCCATCCTGCCTAAGGCAAGGGACTCATCGGTAATCGGCACTCGCCGCACTGTCGCTCCCGGCCCCACGGCAGTACGGCGTGTCCGACGGTCCCTGCCCGGCCCGCGCCGGACAGCGGGGCGCTACCGCCCTGAAATTTACGGTCCGGTAGGACCCAGCCCCCGGCCCGTGGAGGACTGGCGGAGGAGGGCCCAACCTGTCCGCCGTGACGGCAACCCGTCCGACGGTTCCGCCGGCCCCGGCGGCAGCGCCCAGGACACGGGCGGCGACGGCAACCAGTGACGCATCCGGGTCCGGGTCCGGGTCTGGGGCCGGTTCTGGTCTCGGCCCCAGACCGATCAGGTCAGATCAGCGGTGATCTGCCAGAACGGCAGCAGAACTCTGCCGTGTTGGTCGACGGTCACGGCGTCGTCCCGTTCCGAGGCGCCCGGTCCGGCGGGCGCCAAGTTCTGCCATGCCTGCCGGGTCAAACCAGTGGTGTAGTGGCGGGGCTCCATGCGCCGGATCGTCCAGCCGTCATGGAAAGCCTCGCGCAGGCTGCGTTCGTCCATGTCGGCCGGCATCTTCAGGCGAGCGGCCAACTCGCCGCGGAAGCACAGGGCATGAAGCCGCGCACCGGGCGCGCACACCCGACGCAGCCCGGCGAGGTACGCCCGCCGCTGATCGGCGTCCAGGCAGTGCAGCATGGCGCTGTCGACGACGGTGCGGAAGCCTCCGGGGACACCGATGCCGTGTAGTTCCGTCGCGTCGGCGACCGTGAAGGTCACGGGGCTGCCGGCCTCGGTGGCCTTGGCCCGGCTGCGCTCGATCGCGGAAGGTGCGGCGTCGAAGGCGGTCACCTCGTAGCCGCGGCCGGCCAGGAACAGGGCGTTGTCCCCGAGCCCACAGCCGCATTCCAGAACCGGGCCGGTGATTTCGCCCGCCGCTTCCAGCTCGACGACCAGCGGCTGGGGAGCGTCCAGTGCCCATGGGATCAGGTCCGACCGGTGGTCGTCCGCTCCGTAGGAGATCTCGCGCCCCTGGTACACCGCCTCGAAATCCAGCGCCGGCTCCCGGCCGCCTTGATGGTCACGCGCAGTATGCAGATCGGCCATCCAACCCTCACCTCTTCTAGTAGACGGGGTTGTTCACTAAAGAGAGTGTAGGCAGGAAGGAACGCCAGCGTCTACTGTTGGACCCATGGCAGAGAGCGCAACACCCGGACGCCGTCGCCGAGGTGCGGAACTGGAGCACGCGATCTACGTAGCGACGCTCGACGAGTGGGCCGCGAACGGCTACGGCCAACTCACCATGGAGGGCATCGCCGCTCGCGCAGGCACCGGCAAGGCCGCGCTCTACCGGCGTTGGTCCGGCAAGCAGCCCCTGGTCCTGGACGCCCTGCGCTATGCCCTGCCCCCGCTGCCTGAGCCGGACCCGGGGCGTTCGGCCCGGGAAAACCTCGCTGGCGCGCTCGCCGCCTTCAGTGCTGTGCTGGCCGGCAGAACTCTCGTACCAGGCATCGAGTTCATCGGCGACCTGCTGCGCGAGCCGCATCTGCGTGCCGTATTCGCCGACAGGATCATCGCGCCGCGACTTGAGCGCATCGAAGCCATCCTGCGCGAGGGCGTGCGCAGTGGCGAGTACGGTCCCGAGGTCGTGCACCCGCTGGCCGCTCGCACCGGTCCCGCTCTGATACTGCAGACCTTTCTGCTCACCGGCGAGCCGCCGAGTCCGCGGGAGCTCGACCTCATCATCGACACCGTGCTTCATCCGACGGCCACGTCATGGGAGCAGGAGCAGGAGCAGGAGCAGGAGCAGGAGGGGTGCGGGGGAACTGGCGAGCCCGCCCGGGCGCGGGACAAGGCGGCCCGGAAACGGGATCGTTCCGCGAGCTCCGCATAACCCTTGCCGGTGATCGGGCGGGCTTTGACCCGGGTGCTGCCGAGTCGGAACCGTCGAACGGCATCGGCGAGGAGTGGGTATCCACCGGTACTGATGTTGGCGCGGGGTTGGGGAGGTGGGGAGGCCGATGTCGCAACAGGCGCCCGCCGCCGCCAGTGCATCCCGAGCGGACATGTGGCGGACCGACGGCGGCGAAACCGTTTTGGTCCAGAGCTGGGTGGTGCCGCCGTCGACGAGCAGTTCCGCGCCGGTGGTGAAGGAGCTCTGGTCCCCAGCCAGGTAGGCGGCGGTGGCGGCGACCTCGTCGGGACGACCGGCTCGGCCGAGCGGGGTCGGCGCCGGTGCGGCGGACTCGGTCGCTGGGGTGGCCTGATCGCCTTGGGGGAATGCGGCGCGCAGCTCGTCGCCGCCGGGGGTTGCGACGGGGCCCGGAGTGAGGGCGTTGACGCGGATGCCGCGGTCGGCGAGTTCGGCGGCCAGGTGCGGGCGAGGCTGCGGATCGCGGCCTTGGTGGCGGCGTAGATGCCCAGGCCCGGGGTGCCGCGCAGGGCCGCGCTGGAGGAGAGCAGGATCACCGAGGCGCCGGCCGGCAGCAGCGGAAGCGCCTTTTGGACGGTGAAGACCGTGCCCTTGAGGTTGATGGAGGTGGTGCGGTCGTACCCCTCCTCGGTGATCTCGCCGAGCGGGCCGAAGTCCCCGACGCCGGCGTTGGCCACGACGATGTCGAGATGACCGCTGCGCTCGGTGATTACGACCGGGCGTGGCAAGCCCCCTGGGGAGATCGATGCCTGACGCGGCAGCCAGTCCACTTCGAGAGAGGCTCCGCAAGCCAACGAGGATTTCCGTTACCGCTGGCCGACGCTGACGTCCTGGCCGCCCCCGGCACGGTGAGAGTCGAGCAGGGCCAGGCGGTGGGCGTCGGGGCTGCCGGGCTCTGCGGTGCCGACCAAGAGGCACTGGCCGGGCGCGTCCTGTACTTCGAAGGTCTGGTAGGCGAGCGTCAGTTGTCCCGCCTGCGGATG
>NZ_JBHVQS010000021.1:0-129656 GCF_042886435.1 Streptomyces sp. NPDC058000 | reverse complement strand
CGGCTCCAGCTTCGGACCCCGACGAGGAACTGACGCACCAGCAGAAGAAGAAGTCACACAACAACTAACGATCAACTACTGGCGCAGGACACTAGTGAAGGGTGACTTGCGTGGCGCGGCCGACGCGATCCGCCTGGCCCGCAGGACGCTGACCACGATCAAGGGCAACCTCTTCTGGGCCTTCGCCTACAACGTCTCCGCCCTGCCGTTGGCCGCGCTCGGCCTGCTCAACCCGCTCATCGCCGGGGCGGCAATGGCCAGTTCATCGGTGTTCGTGGTCTCCAACAGTCTTCGCCTGCGCCGCTTTCAGCCGACCAACCAGCGCTGAACCGCCGCCACCCCAGTCGTCGCTTGCAGTCCCTGGCAGGGACGACGGGATGTGACCGTGGCAGGCGCCGCCCGGCGCGCCGGGCTCGTACTTCCATGTCAGCGCAGACCGGCGGCAGAGACGACCATCCTCGGCTTCGACCGCACCTGACGCTGGTTTCTACGGCGTGCCGACAGGCTTGCGCGCGGCAAGTCGCTCGACGATGCCGAGCTTGAACCGGTCCCGCTGCTCGATCTCCAGACCCGCCGCCTGGACCTGCCGAAGAGGACGGCGCAGGAGGTGCTCGCCGCCCAGCGGAACGGTGACGAGCTCGATGAGCCTCTGGAGGACGCGGAGAGGCCAGGCGGTGCTGGGGACGTGATCCAGCAGGAGCAGCCTGCCGCCGGGCCTGAGCACGCGGACCATCTCGGCCACGGCGCGCCGGTCGTCGGGGATGGCGCACAGGGACAGCGTGCAGACCACGGTGTCGAAGGAGGCGTCGGGGAACGGGAGCGCCTGGGCGTCGGCTTCCCGCAGGTCTGCCGTGCGGCCGAGTTCGGTGGCCCGGCGGCGGGCGACGGCCAGCATCTCCGGGCTCCACTCGATCCCGGTCAGCCGGACGCCGGGCGGGTAGAGGGGAAGGTTGAGGCCGGTGCCAATGGCGACCTCCAGGACGTCACCACTGGCCTGGGAACAGACCCAGGCTCGGCTCTCGCCGAACAGGGTGCGGTCGAAGAACCGCATCTGCCGGTCGTAGGAGCAGGCGTGCCTGTCCCAGTAGCGACGCACCCGCTCGGTGTTCCTCGGCTCAGGCACAGCTTCATCCTCCCGGCCACCGGCGTCTCCCGCACCCGAGGCCGCTACGGCGATCGGCCCGGCCGGGGAATCCCTCGGCCGGGCCGTTCGCCCACTCTCAGATCAGCCGACCGGTCGGGCTTTGTACTCGCCGGCCTGTTCCACCGCTGCGACGAGCGCCGCGGCATCGACGTCGGCGCCCTCCTCAAGGTGGACGGTAGTGCGCCCAGCCTTCGTGTCAGTGCTGGACGAGCGGACGCCGGGGATGTCCTCCAGCTCGTCGTCGATCAGCAGGCCGCAGCTGTTGCAGTGCATGCCCTCGACGAGCAGTTCCACCTGCGGGCCGTCGACCTCGGTCTTGTCCTTACGGCTGAACAGCTTCATGTCTAACCTCTTTCCGACCTCTCTCCGACCTCGTCAGGAGAAGTTGATGGCGCCGGTCTTCATGCCCATGGCGCAGGAGAACCGGAGGGCCCCGGGCTTGCGTTTGCCCAGGTCGATCTTGGTGTCGCCGTCTTGCTTGACGATCTCCCGGACTCCGAGTTCGGGGATCGTGAAGGCGCGGGCGCAGCCGTTCGCGCCTTGGCCGTGCACCACCAATGTGGTCGGCACGCCGGCCCTGGCAGTGGTCTGAGACGGCGTGTAGAAGTCCGTCACGGTCACGGTGACGATCTGTTTGCCGGACGCGTCGGTACGCACGGGAGCACCCGGGGGCGACGCGTTCCCGCTCCCGGAGCCGCCCTGTTCGCCGCCCTCGACGGTGAACGGTGCGCTCACCGCGGCCGTCTGCTGGCCCGGGCCGTCGAAGGAGACCCAGCCGCCGGCCTGCAGCGCTGAGGCCATCGTCCAGACGGCGATGCTCAGCACCACCACGCCGGTGAGCGCGGCCAGTCGGCCCGACAAGGCCCGGCTGGTGCGGCGGAAGACGTAGCCGAGCACGGCGAACAGCGGCGCGGTGCCGAGCACGAAACCGGCCATCACCGCGGCCCCGGCCACCGGAGACCCGGAGGTGATGGCGAGCAGCTCCATCGACAGAGTCACCCCGCAGGGCACCAGCACCGTGGCGAAACCGATCAGGGCCGGCGTGACGACCGAATCGGTCCGGGCGCTGCGCCGCACGAACCGGCCGAACGACGCCGGCGGCCGGGGCACCAGCCGGGCCACGGCCTTGACGCCGAACAGGTCCAGCGCGAACAGCACCATGAGGAGCCCGGCCACCAACAGCAGTACCGCCTGCGTACGAGGGCTGGGCTGCAGGGCATCACCGAAGACCCCGAGCAGCGCGCCGAGAAGGGTGTGGGACAGCAGTTTGCCGGCGAGGAACGCGCCAACCGGTGCCAGGCTCTTGGCGTTGAGGTCCAGGGATGCGGCGGAAGCACCCTGCCGCGCGTCCGCACCTGTAATGCGTGCGGAGGCCGGTCGCTTCGCAGAGGACTTGAAGGACCGGGAGGACGAGGAGGCATTGGAGGCGGCGGCAGCGGGGGCCGGCCCCCGATCGCGGCGGGTGACCGCGCCGGCCAGCAGCCCCCCTTGAACGGCGGCGCACGAGGCGCCCCCCGCGAGCAGACCGGTGCTCACACCGCTGATGAGCAAAGTGATGGACGACGGCATGCGTCGTGACTCCTGTTCGGATACGACGGCACGCGCACTAAGTGAGGGGACTACGGGCGTGCCAAGGCGGACGTGAGGAAGAACGGCATCCCGCGAGACAGCAACAAGCGCTATCTCAGCGGGCGTCGAACCTCACGTCCGCGACACGCACAACCGGGAGAGATCAGGAGGAGGCAGCGCCGGAGGCGGCGCATTGGGCTGCGCCACCACAGCAGCGAGAGAGCAGGCCATCGCGGACGGCAGACCGGCAAGCGCCGGGCCCGGCTGGACATCGTGGAGAAGAATGACCTTCGGGGCTCTGCACTGCTGATCGGCCATCGGACAGGGCGCCGTGCTGTCCGCCGAACCGGACGCGATCAGCGCCACGGACGGCCCGCCGCCGCGGACCGACACGTGCCCGGCCGTATGCCCAGCAGCCATGGCGGAAGGCGCCCAAGACATCTCCATGGGGCCCGGCATCGGCATTGCCATCGCCATGGCGGGCCGGGCCAGCCCTCCCACGCAGAGCATGAGCGCGCACACCAAAAGCGCCCCGGTCCAAACCCGGAGCGCCGACGGTACGCGTTGCGTCATGCGCGCAATGCTAACGACCTTGGGAGCGATTGAGGTCGGGGTGTGCTGGCCTGGCGGGTCGGCTGGTTGGTGATCAGCGGCCGATCGGTCGGGCGAGGAGAAGTTCCGTACTCGCCATGCGGCGGGTCGCCCTGCGGGCAGAGCGGTCGGAGACCAGTCCGGTGATCGCCAGATGGGTCTCGGCGTAGCTCTCGCGGCGCCCGGTGAATCGCTGCAAGGGCCGCCACTGCTTGTATTCGGCATTGGCGTGCTCTACGCAGATTCGCCGTGAGGACTGGCGGCGCTGTTGTTCGCGCCGGGCATGGTGCTCGCCCAACGGCGCGTCGTCCTTCGGCTTCTTCGGCGGGGCGCTGACCTGGTCGGGGAACTCATTGGCCAGACCCCGGTAGCCCTCATCGACCTCAGCCCGCACGTTGGGGTACAGACGGAGCTGTTCAGCGATGCCCTCGGAGCGCACGGCGGTCTGGTCGTGCATTCGGCCCGGGCGCACCATGCCGCTGAACAGCGTACGCCCCTGGCTGTCGCTGAAGGTGGTGGTCTTGATGGTGTTCTGCTTCTTCTTGCCGGATACGAACGCCTTGCGGCCGGGTCGGCCCGCGCGTGGGCGGCGGACCTGTACCTCGGTGCCGTCGATGCGCAGGTCCGCCTCTTCCGCGTCGGCGGAGGCGAACAGGTCCTCCAGCGTACGCAGGCGCACTCCGGGCCGGTCGGGGACGGCGAAGCCGCGAGCCGCCAGCAGCGGCCGGACCTGGCGGATCGCCCCGGAGACCGTAGACCGGTCCGCTCCGTACAGCTGGGCCAGCGCGGCTTGTGGTAGCCCGAGCCGCAGATGGACGAGGTGACCAGGAGCCGGTCGATGAAAACGAGCCGATGGTGGGGTCCGGCGCCGGCGGCCCGTCTGCGGGCTCCGCCACGCCGTTCGTGCAACGCCGACTCCCGCGCGGCTTGCCACCGGGGCGCGAGTTCTTCGAGCAACTCGCCGAAGTGTGCGCGAGAGATGCCGGACAGGGCAGGATGGGAACAGGCCGCACGGGCCCAGGCTTGCGTCACAACTCGTCTAACCCGTACGGCCGTTCTCATGTCACGGGCCAGCCGCAATCAGCCCTCTTGATCGTTTTCTGAGCGGCGTCTAGGCTCCCATGCCCATGGAATTGGGGGAACCGGACCACGGCTGGCGGGCATGGCACGACCGGCTGGTCAGGCATCGTGTAGCCGCAGCTCTGCTGGCCGGGGCAGCGGGGCTGGTCATTCTGGGCACGGTGTTCGTCGTACTGCCCGGTGTGGTGGTCGACCACGATCTCGCCGGGGCGAGCGTCGCCGCACAGGACCGGCTGAAGGCGGTGAACGATGTCCGTACGACGCTTCTGCAGATGGTCGGCGGCCTGGTCGTGCTCTTCGGCGCGTACGCCACGTGGCGGCAACTGCGGGTGAGCCAGGACGGTCTGCGCGCCACCCAGGAGGGCTACGTCACCGACCGGTTCAGCCGGGCGGTCGACCAGCTCGGCAGCGACAAGCTGGATGTCCGCATCGGCGGGTTGCACGCGCTGTGGCGGATCGCGGAGCAGTCGGCCCGTGACCGGGAGGCCATCATCTCGATCCTGGCCGCGTACCTGCGTACACACCTGCCCTGGCCGCCCGCCTGTCCGGAATCGCATGCGGCGGACGTGCCCGTCAACGACATCGCACCGCTGGAGACCCGCGCCGCCGACGCCCAGGTGGCGCTGACCGCGCTCGGCGTGCTGTGCCAGCACCGGGAGCAGTCCTGGGTCAATCTCAGCGTCGCCGACCTGCGCCGGGCCGACTGCGACGGGCTGTGGTTCCCCGAGGTCAACTTCGACCGCGCGTGCATGGAGGCGGCGGGCCTGTACCACGCCAATCTGACCCAGGCGTCCCTGGTCTCGGTCAACCTGCGGCACGCCGACCTCACGACTGCGATTCTTCGCCGGGCTCGGTGTGTTCTGGCCGACCTGCGGGGCGCGAAGCTGGTCGAAAGCGACTTGCATGACGCCGACTTCACCGAAACTGACCTGCGTGAGGCAAACCTGCGCAAGGCCGATGCCAACGGCGCGGTCTTCCACCGCGCCGACCTCCGCATGGCCGACCTGCGCGGCACAGACTTGAGCACCGCCGACCTTGCCGAAGCACGCCTGACTGGCGCCCTGGCCAGCGAGCACACCCGCTGGCCCACCGACTTCGACCCCGCGGCCGCCGGAGTCGTCGACGCCGATGACCCCGGCCCCGAGCCCTCGCCCCTACTCCAGCCGCCGGGGATGACGTGGCAGGCCCCGCCGCTGCGGTCCACACCGTGACCAAGACGCCCCACTCAAGGCTCCGCTCTGGGAGCTGATACCGCTCCCAAGGTCGTAAGGCACGTACGTCGCCCCACATCGAAAGCCCAGCCGGACACCGCCGCTCTGGACAAACTCACCCAGAGCCTCGTCACAGGCTTCGGCGAGCTCCGCAACCCCCGCCGCAGACGAACCGGCACGCTCTTCCACCCCCAGGACATCGTGAAGTTGGGCACCGGCATCTGGGTGTGGATGGACCGCGCCACCAACTCCGACCCGCTGGAGTAGAGCCGGCGCTCAAGACTGAACCGGGCCCGCATCGACCTGGCGGACTCCAAGGTCCAGGACTACGTGGACCAGCGCATCGACGCCTTCCGTACCCATGCCGACGTCGTCTACCTCGGAGACCTGGAGCGCGTCGTCTTCGGCTGGATCCAAGACGACGAAGAACAAGCCGAACCCCCTTGTTCCGCAGCCCGCACAAACAACGCCACTACAGACAAAAGACGCACCCCTCGCCCTATGCCTTCCCCCCAGCCCTCCCTCCCCCACCGCCTGCGGCTCGCAACTGGTGCGCGAGCACCTCGGCGCAGGACGTCGACAGCTCGGTCGGCATCACACACCCGACAGTGCCGCGTTCTGCAACTGGGCAGATGATGACGACGAGTTCGCCGACACACGGCGATGGCTCGGCGTCTAAGCGCTCTCCAGGCACACGGCGTTGGATGGTGCGCGGGGTACAGCGAAGACCTCCACCCCGAGCGGTCGCCGGAGCGCACCAGCCCGATCGGGCCGACCACGATCCTCGCGCGCACCGAACTGATGCGGGCCGCGCCGATGGGCGGCCTCGTCCAAGGCGAGGACTACACGACGGCGGTCGGCATCACCAGCCTCGCCCCCGGCATCGTGCTGCCCGTGCCGGTCTACCGCTACCGCAAGCACGAGGGTTCCCTGTCAAGTCCTGCGTGTTGCGGCAGCCTCGATTAGCGAGGTGTGGCCGTTTCCCTGCATTACTCCGCGTTAAGTGGCCCTGCGAATCAGTTGGTTCGGGACTCCGAGGCCGTCCAGGACGATGCGCAGGGCGCGTTCGACGGCCTCGTCCCCACCCGGGGTTGTTACGTGGGCAAGGGCCCGCAGTAGCAGGGATACATCCTCCACGGTGACGTCCGCTCGGGCCGCTCCGGCCGTCTGGGCACGTTCGAGAGCGAGTCCGACTGTGCCCAGGAAGGTGTCGGCCGCCGAGATGACCTGCGGGGACAGGCCCTGCCCGTCATCGCCGTGGGGCGGCAGCAGGTCCATGAGCGCCATCTTCGCGGCTCCGACGGACACCAGGGTGCGGAGCAGGGTGGTGAACGCCTCTGCGGGATCGCTGATGCTGTCGGCGAGGTGGCGCGCCTGGCCGGTGAGCCCGTCGAGATAGCGGGCGGCCGTGGCCTCGATCAGGTCCTGCTTGGTGGGGAAGTTCCGGAAGACGGTGGCGATGCTGACCTGCGCCCGGCGGGCGATTTCCTCCGTGGAGGCCGCCGCTCCCTTCTCGCCGAAGACCTGCTCGGCCGCGAGCAGGACACTCTCCCGGTTGGCGGCACCGTCTCGGCGCATGACGACTCTCCTCGTTATCCGTAGTGAAGACTACGTATGATGCGTAGTGGTGACTTCGCTTAAGGGTATGGGAGTGCCCCGTCGCGTGCCACCGCCTCGGCAAGTGCCTGCCAGGTCGCGGCCGACTTCGACAGGTGCGAAGTCGGCCCCAGGCGCTCGCGCAAGTCCACGCCACCCACCGAGGGTTCGTGCGCGTGCTGCGTGCTGCGTGCTGCGTGCTGCGTGCTGCGTGCTGCGTGCTGCGTGCTGCGTGCTGCGTGCTGCGTGCTGCGTGCTGCGAACGGCATCCGTACGGCGCCCGGACAAGTCAAGGAGTTCCATCAATGTCCGTACTGGACGAGAACACAACGGTCGTGATCGTGGGATCGGGCGTCGCCGGTCTCGCTCTGGGCAACTTCCTGCTGCGCAGCGGGGTCGACTGCGTCATCCTGGAGCGCCGCAGCCGTGACTACGTGGAACAGCGGCAACGGGCGGGGGTCATCGACACCCGCGCAGCCCGGATGTTCCGCGAGTGGGGCCTGGAGGAGCGGGTCCTGGGCGGCGTGCCCTTCGAACCGGTCATGAACTTCCGGATCGACGGCCAGACGCGCCCGTACCGCTTCCTGGCCGACGACAACGGGGACGGGCGCTTCTGTCCGCAGCAGGTCCTGGTGCGCAACCTCATCGACGCCTTCGTCAGCGACGGCGGAGATCTGCGCTTCGAGGCCGAGGGGGTCGCGCTGGAGGACATCTGCGGTGAGCGGCCCCTCTTACGCTACCGGGACACTGCCGGTGCCACGAGGACGCTCAGGTGCGAGCTCGTGGCCGGCTGCGACGGGGACCGCGGGGTGAGCCGGGCGGCCATTCCCGACGACCGCATCACGCGCTACACCCGCGAGTACGGTTACGCGTGGCTGACCGTGCTGGCAGAGGTCCCGGCCAGCCACCAGTCGATGATGGCGATCCATTCCCGTGGATTCGCCGGCCAGTTCGCGCGCGGCCCGCAGGTGAGCCGTTTCTACCTGCAGTGCCCGCTTGACGACACCACGCAGCACTGGCCTGACGAGCGTATCTGGGATGAGATCGAGGCCCGTTTCGGTGAACCGGTTGCTGCCCGGGGGCCGATCTCCAGCAAGCAGATGGTCCCGCTGCGCAGCGTGGTGTACGACCCGATGAGCTACGGACGCCTCTACCTGTTGGGCGATGCCGCCCACATCGTGCCGCCCATGAGCGCCAAGGGCATGAATCTCGCCCTGCACGACGCCGACGTTCTGGCCAAGGCCGTGGTCCGCCAGGTCAAGGACAACGACCCGGCCCTGCTTGAGGACTACTCCGCGACGTGCCTGCGGCACCTGTGGAACTACCAGGCATTCGCGGCGTGGTTCACCGACCTGATGCACGACGGTGGTGACGCCTCGTACCGGGGTGAGTTCCAGCGCCAGATCGCCCGCGCAGAGTTCGAGCGCCTGTATGCGTCGACCACAGCGAACCGGCTGTTCAGCGAGTTCCTCACCGGCTTGAACTAGTGCCGCATCATCAGGCAACGTTCACCCTGTCATGACGCAACGCTGTTTGCTGCACGGGCCGGCGTCCAAGCCCAACAACCTCAAGCGCGCCTCCACCGACCGACGTCCGCAGTTGGTCGACCTCGGAATGCCCGTCTTCACCGACCAGTCACCGAGCCAGGCACCGGGGACCTCCTGATAGAAGACGCGAACGCATGGGCCGTTATTGGCGGCTGAGGGTGCGTGTGATCCCGGCCGCGACGGTCGTGGCAAGAACCCAGCCGACAACCCAGCCGACGGTGATCAGTAGGTAGGACACCCACTGGAAAAGGCCAGTGGGTGTGAAGGCACTCCGCTGACCGAAGTCGACGATCGGCAGCAGGAGGTCCAGGGTGTAGATCGGGGCATTGAACCCTGGGCCTTTGCCGTGCTCGACCGGAGGCGGATGGTGCATTCCAAACGCGACTGAGCCGAGAAGTAGCAGAGCCAGGAGCCAGCCACCGGCACGCGTGGGACGGAAGCCGTAGCCCACGGTCGCGTCCTGGAGATAACCCCATAGTCTGGCGTACCAGGGCAGAGTGGCCCGGTGTCGACGCTGCTTGGCGAGTTGGACTGTGCGGGCGTCGGCGTCATCACCGACGCGACGGTAGGAGGCCGCGAGCTGCTCGTAGCTGTGAGGGACGAAACCGCCTGAATCGCGCTGCAGCAACGCGAGTCGGTCTACGGCGGGAAGGCGCGGAGTAAGCGTCTCGTACGTCAGTCCCTCCAGGCGTACCGTGGCCGGCCAGACCTGTGGCTCCGCCTCGATGACCTTGAAGCTGGCGTAGTGCATTGTGACGTCGCCGGAGACTGGTTGAGCGTCCCGCAGCGTCAACTGTGTGGCTTCGCAGCTGCTGATGCCCAGTGCGACGCTGCCCGGGTTGCTAAGCCTGGCTTCGATGAAGGAGATCCAGCCTGCGACCTTGGCACCGGTAAGTCTGACCCGGCCCTCAGCAGTGAGACCACCAGCGTTGAGGACGGTTCCGACGGTGAGCCGCGCGGCGTCGAGGGCATCACCGTTCGCGTTCTTCACCTGGGCATCTTCTAGATCGAGGGCCCCTTCGACACGCGCCTTGCCGAGGCGGATCCCACCTTGCGCCACGAGGCGGGGTGCCCAGACATCAGCACCCACAGAGGCATGATCGAGTCGGAGCGCCCATCCGTCACCAGACCCGAGATGTGCGCCGTCCAGGAAGATCCCGCTGGAGATCTCGGCGTTGCTCAGCCGGACGCCCCCGGTTATCCGACAGTTGGTGAGCCGGAGTGCGCCGTCGACGCGAAGGGACGTGGCCGCCAGGGCGGGAAGGTAGGACCCGCTGAGGTCGAGCTGGAGGGTCTGCATCCCGTGGAGTTCCAAGCAGTGCTGGAAGTGGCAAGAGGCCAGACGGATCGGCGGGCGTATCTCTGCGTGCTGCAGGTCGAGGACGCCGATGATCCTGGCCCCGGCGACGCGCAGAGCGGGCGCCTCGCCTGATGCGGATGAACCACTCAGGAGGAGGGCCCGGATGACCTCAGCCCGAACAGTTCGTTCCGCGCCCCGAATGGTCGTGGGGTCCTCACGCTCGTCTCGGCGAACGTCGATCGCCACACCACGCGGGAGCGCCTGCCAGATGCGACGTTCCAGAGGCGTCAGATCTGTGATGTCCATCCGCAGGACCTTGTCCGTTGAGGTACCGCGGTACAGGAGGAGACGGTCCCCTAGGCGGTGCCTTCAAATGATCTTGAGTGGTGGATCACGTCGGGTGATACGTCGTCATGAACTGTCCGATGCGGAGTGGGAGTTCGTCCGGCCGCTGTCGCCCGAGTCCTTGCGGGGGCGGAAGCGGCTGGACGACCGCACCGTGCTCAACGGGATCGTGTGGAAGTTCCGGACCGGGGTGGCCTGGCGGGATGCGCCCGAGCGGTACGGCCCGCGGGCGACGCTGCACACCCGCTTCCGCCGGGCGGCTGGTGGGTGAAGTCGCGTACGAGACCGTTGGAGATATCCGGCGCCAACCGGCCACGCAGGCCGGCGTCCTTCATGCGGCGATGAACCTTGGCCGTCTCTTCGACGGGCTGGAGCAGGTAGGAGGGTAGGGGCCCTCGACTGAGCGGCCTGCTGTCGTACGGCGTCCCGTTCCAGCGTTCCAGGCGTATCGCGTTTCTGCTGGTCAGAGGCAGTTTCCGCATTCCGTTTTCCCAAACTGTCCAGCTTTTGTGGCGACTGGGAAAGGCCGTCGCGCAAGCTTGGGTCGTCCGACCAGTTCGAGCCAGCCCACCGTCGCAGGGGAACGTCCGCGCCCGCGCGGCCTGCAGCGATACGGACATCGGCCAGGGCGACAACTGCCGACCGAGTGAGAGCAATTGGTTGCGACGTGATCAGACCACCACGTCATACATCGATGAAAACCTTGGAGTGCCCATGGCCTTACGGATAGCGATTTCCGCTGAGCCGATACCTTCGCATGTGTCCGCGCTGGATTACGTCATCCGCCCGGCCCTTGAGCAGGGCCACCATGTCGCGCTCCACGCCCCGCTCATGTTCCGCCGCGAAGCCCGGCGGCGCGGGGTGGAGTTCCACAGCGCCGGAACGAACTGGACTTGCGATCCCCTCGTTCAGCAGACGGCGAGCGAGATCTGGAAGGGCTCGGGAAACACGCCCTTCAACCGGTACGTCTTCGGTCACCTCTGGCCGGAACAAGCCGAGGCGAAAGCCCGTGACCTGCTCACCGCGTGGACACGGGCACGGCCCGATCTGGTGATCGCCGAGTGCAGCGACCTCGGCGCGCACCTCGCGGCCAAGGTCTTGGGGCTGCCCCTGCTCGCAGCGGACAACGGCCTCGGACCGGTGCTCCTGGACCTCTGGGACACCGACATCGCGCCCGCGCTGCTTCCCCTCTACAAACAGTACGAGCAGGACTCGCCCGCGCTTCCTCCGATGCTCACACCCGCGCCGGTCGCGTGGTTCTACCCGGCTCCCCCACCCTCGGCGCACGCGGTCCGACGCACCGTCGCCGAATTCCGGACCGTCCCGCCCACGTGGCTGGACCGCTCCCCCTCCCGCCCGCTCGTCTACGTGAGCCTCGGCACCTTGACCACCGCAATGACCGATCTCCGTACCGTCGTGGGGAGCGCATACCGGGAGGTCATGGCCGCGCTCTCTGCAATCAACTGCGACGCGATCGTGTCCGCGGGCAACCTCGCGGAGCACCTGCGGAGCGCCGACCCCCGCATCAAGGTCGTCGAGCACGTCCCGCAACCCGCGCTTCTGCGCCACGCCGACCTGTTCGTGACGCACGGCGGCCGGGCGTCGCTGCTCGACGCGGTGCAGGGCGCAACGCCCGTCCTGGGCATGGGCGTTCTCGCCGATCAGCCCGACAACGCCGCCGCGTTCGCCCGGCGCGGCCTCGGGCGCGCGCTGGACCTTATGGCGACGCGCGTCGAGATCGCCGACGCCATCACGGCCGTCCTCGGTACCCCGCGGTACGGCGCCGCCGTGCGCGCCGCCGACGCCGAGCTGTCCCAACTGCCACCACTCGACCTCACGGCACAACGGGACAGCCTGTCAGCTTCTCGGACCTGAGGCCCCGAGCTCGCAGCCGGACCGCCCTGTCCGGCCTCGCCGTCCGTCGAACCCGCGCACGTGAGTGTTGCGCGGGATATCGGCATTCTCCGTTCCGGCTCGACTGCGCCGCCTGAACGTCCCCACAACAGCACGCACGCCAAGATCCACTGCCTCGGCGAACAGGCCATGGCCACGCGGAAGGGCTGGCGCCTCCTCCCGTGAAGGCGCCGGCACACGACGAGCGGCCCCCATGGACGGACCCACGGCAGCCACGGTCGCCGCCACCCTTCAGGCCCTCGCCACCCCGTCCCGCCTGCAGATCCTCACGACGCTCCGGCAGCGGCCCCACCCCGTATCCGCACTCGCCGCCGCCATCGGCATGAGCCCGTCGACCGCCTCCCACCAACTCCGGCTGCTGCGTGCGCTCGGCCTGGTCACCGGCGAACGGGCGGGCGCCTGAGGATCGGGGGAGGCGGGACGGCCCGGCATGAGGGAGCGGCCGGGGTCGTCCGGTACGGGGGCCGCATTGACCCAACTGCCGTCAGGTGGCCGCCGCGCGCCGTCGGCAGCAGTCCGGACAGACGCCGGAGAGCTCCAGGGTGTGCCGGACGTCGGCGAAGCCCGAGGAGCGCGCGACCCGTTCGGCCCAGTCCTCCACCAGGTCGGCGTCGACGGCCTGGCTCAGGCCGCATCGGGTGCAGATCAGGTAGTGGCGGTGGTCGGGGCCCGGGCGGTAGCGGAAGAGGCGTTCGGCGTTGCCGTCGCGGACGACGTCGGCGCGGCCGGCCTCGGCGCGGCCGGCCTCGGCGCGGGCGGTCTGGGTGCGGTAGACGGTGGACAGCCCGACCGTTGAGCCGTCGGCGGCGAGTCGGTCGTGCAGGGGCCCGGGCGCCGACGAAACCGTCCGTGGAGACGAGGGCTTCGAGGATGTCGGCCCGTTGCCGTGTGGGGCGGCCGAGCAGCGCCACTTCCTGCGAAGACGCGGCGGCGGACGGTCGGTTGCGTGCCATCACCGTTGCGGAATCCCGGGCGGTGCCGGGAAGCTCCAGGACGAGCGGTCAGCGGCAGATGGAGTGCCTGGGCGGGCCCCTGCGGGAGACGGCGCATTGCAGGATCACCCCGCGCAGGCGCACGACGTGCCCCGCGGCGGTCACCGGGCACATGGACGGCTTCCGGCCGATCCACCCCAGCGTCGTCAGGACGAACAGCAACGGCGCGAACAACACCGCGGCCATGCTGCGGGCGAGCCGGAACGCGGCCGCCTCACCGCGCCACATCCACAGCCCACACGCCGGCGCGGCCAGCGCGTGGGCGAGGAACATGCCGGGCGCCCCGCGGCGGGCATGCATCGGATGCAACTGACTCTTACCCATATCGCCCTGCATCGTGGCCATTTGTCACATATAGCCCATGTGTGCGGCAGAGGTGACAGGCATGGCGTCGACGTCACGACAAGGAGCCCAGGCGCTTTCGGAGGCGGGCTGGCCGAATACCGCCGCTGGCGCGCCTGAGCGATCGGCGTCAGCTTGATCGTTGACACCCACCGGCCGATCCTGTCGGTGGACGAGCCTGGGGCATACGGGTCCAACGGCCAGGCTCCAGGCATACCGCGACATGGTTCAGCCAGCCCGATCAGTCATGCCTGTCCTGCCAGTCCTGCCAGGCACGCCAGGCACGCCAGGCACGCCAGTCATGTCTGTCCTGGCGGTCCTGCCAGTCCCGTTCAGTCCTGCTCGAAGTGGCTGGGGCGGCCGTCGTACTCGGTCAGGCGGCCCAGCTCGGCGGCCTTCGCCCGGGGCATGAGGGTCCAGGTGCCGTCGGTGCGGCGAAGGGCCGCCGAATGCCAGGGGGTTGTCCAGGCATCGGGCGCGTCCAGCAGGCGGATGCCGAACTTGCGGGCGCCGATGGGCTGGGGGTGGATGGACAGGCGTACGGAGCTGGGGTGGTGGTCGGCGATCAGGTCGCCCCAGGCGCGGCTGCGCTGGATAACGCCGTATGCACGTTGCCGGCACTCGCGCTGGAGGGCGGAGCGGGTGCCTGCGTGGTCGGCGGTGTCCTCGACGAGGAAGCGGGTGATGCCTCGGTAGAGGGCGAGGGTGTTGTCGTCGGTGCGGACCTCTGCGCGCAGGGCGTCCAGTGTGGGGGCGTAGCTCTTGTGGAGGTGGGCGCGTTTGGTGTCGTGCGGGAGGTCGCCGAACACGTCGCGCAGGTCGAATACGGAGAGTCTGGTCAGGCCCATGTGGTCCATGAGGGTGCGGAGTTCGTCGGCGTAGGCGTCGATGTGCTCGTCGGGGACGCGGATGAGGTCGCCGAAGGCGTGGCCGTCGGAGCAGATGACCATGCGGGCGCCGGGTGGGTAGATCCGCTCGATCTCGGTGCACAGGGTGTTGAGGAAGCCGAGGGAGAGGCGTTCTCCCTGGTCGGGGAGGTGGCCGAGGACTTTGGCGGGGTTGGGGGACTTGCATGGGAAGCCGGGCAGGGTGAACGTGACGGGGGCGTCGTCGCGTACGAAGTCGGCGACCTGGCGCAGTTGGTGCGGAAACCTCTCGGCGGAGGCGGGCCCCTGGTCGGTCGTTCGGTGGTACGGCAGGAGCAGGTTCAGGACCGCGATGCTGAGTCTCGTGGGCAGAGCGTCCGGCGCGGTTGTCGGCGGCATGTCGTTCCTCCGGGAAGCGGGAAGCGTGCGGGCATGACGGCATGGCGCCGTGGCGAAGGGGCGGCCAGGCGCCGTCAGGCGAATGAGGTGGTGATCAGCCGGGTCCGGGGCGGGCGGTGTGGCCGGCCCCGGTCAGCCGGAAGCTGGAGTCGAGGTGTGTCAGCGGCGACGGTCGTAGCCGACGGGCAGGTGGTTGGTGCCGCGGCCGAGGACGGCCGGGATCCACTCGATCTCCTCGTCCCTGATGGCGAGGTGAAGGCCGGGGAGCCGGGTGAGCAGGGCGCCCAGGGCGATCTGGAGTTCGGTACGGGCGAGGGCGGCGCCGGGACAGAAGTGGATGCCGTGGCCGAAGGCGAGGTGCGGGTTGGGGGTGCGGTCGAGGTCGAGGGTGTCGGGGTCGGGGAAGCGGCGCGGGTCGCGGTTGGCGGCGCACAGGGAGACGATCACGGAGTCGCCGGCCGGGACTTCGGTGCCGTGCAGGTCGTCGTCCTGATCGAGGAAGCGCCAGGTGGTCAGTTCGAAGGCGCTGTCGTAGCGGAGGAGTTCCTCGACGGCGCGGGGCAGCAGGTCGGGTTCGTCGCGCAGGCGGGCGAGCTGGTCGGGATGGCGGAAGAGGGCGATCAGTGCGGTGGTGATCTGGTTGGTGACCGGTTCCTGGCCGGCGACGAGGAGCTGGAAGATCATGGAGTCCAGCTCTTCCTGGGACAGTTCGCGGCGGTCGCGGGCCACGACGAGACGGCTGAGGAGGTCGTCGTCCCAGTGTTCGCGCTTATGGGCGACGACCTCGGCTATGTAGCTCTGGAGGCCGTGCAGCCGAGCCTCGTACAGCGGACGTCCGGGGTCGGTGGGGCCGACGGGCTGGACGACCTTGCCCCAGTCGCGGTCGAAGCGGGCGGCCAACTCCTGTGAGAGGCCGATGACTTCGGCGAGGACCTGGAAGGTGAAGTGGGCGGCGAAGCCGGCGACGAGGTCGGCGGGGCCGGTTTCGGGGAGTGCGTCGATGAGGGCGTCGGCCAGCTCCTGGAAGCGGGGGCGCAGGCTCTCGATGCGGCGGGGGGTGAAGGCGTCGGTGACGAAGCGCCGCATGCGGGTGTGCTTGGGCGGGTCCTGGTGGAGCAGGTGGACCTGGAGCTGGGAGTGCTGGGGTTCGGGCATGATCGAGGCGCGGGCGCGCCAGCCGTCGTTGCCGCGGTCGTGGTTCTTGCCCAGGCGGTCGTCGTTGAGGACGGCGTGGGCTGCGTCGTAGCCGGTGACGAGCCAGGCTTGTACGCCGCTGGGGAAGAGCACGCGGTGGACGGGGCCGGCCTCGCGCATCCGCTCGTAGAGCGGGTAGGGGTTGCTCTTGTAGGGGCAGCCCGTCAGCGGGACCGGGTCGGGCAGGGGCTCGGGCCGGGGCTTCGGCTCAACGGCCGGCAGGGGTGGCTCTTGGATGGTCATACGAGGGCTCCTCAGAGGGCGAGTTCGGGCCGGTAGTGGTCCAGCCACAGGGCCAGGTCGACGACACGTTCGAGGCGGAGGCGGTGGCCCCACACCAGCAGGTCGGGCGGGGTGTCGAGAGCGGGCTTGAGGCGGGACTCGTCGGCCAGGGCGCGGACCTGGTCGCTGGACAGGGCGTCGCGGGCGAGGTCCTGAAGGCCGCGGTTGTAGTCGGGGTGGTGGGTCGCCGGGTAGTGGTTCTTGGGCCGGTGCAGCACGGAGTCGGGCGCGAGCCCGGCGCCGGCGGCGCGCAGCAGGCTTTTCTCCCGTCCGTCGAAGCTCTTGTGCGCCCAGGGCGTGGCGAAGGCGTACTCGACGAGGCGGTGGTCGCAGTAGGGGACGCGGACCTCCAGGCCCTGGGCCATGCTCAACCGGTCCTTGCGGTGCAGGAGTTGGCGCAGCCAGCGGGTCAGGGACAGGTGCTGCATCTCGCGCTGCCGGTGCTCGACGGGGGTTTCGCCGTCCCGATGCGGTACGGCGGCCAGCGCGCTGCGATACGTGTCCCGGCGGAACTCCCCTATGCGCAGGTCGAGCTCCGGATTGAGCGGCATGGCGGCGTCGTCGCCGTTGACGAGCAGCCACGGGAAGGTGTCCGCGGCCAGCGCCTTCGGAGTGTGGAACCAGGGATAGCCGCCGAACACCTCGTCCGCCGCCTCACCGGACAGAGCCACCGTGGAGTGCTTGCGGATCTCGCCGAACAGCAGGTACAGCGAGGTGTCCATGTCGCCGACGCCGATCGGCGAGTCCCTGGCCACGACGACCGCCTTGCGGTGCTCGGGGTCGAGCAGGGCGTGCGGGTCGAGGACGACCGTGCTGTGGTCGGTGCCGATGAAGGCGCCGGCCTCGGTGGCGTACGGGGTGTCGTGGCCGGTGCGCAGCACGTCGCCGGTGAACTGCTCGGCCTGGTCGCTGTAGTCGACGGCGTAGGAGCGGATGCGGGCGTCCGGGCCCTCGCGCAGCCGGAGTTCGTCGGCGAGCAGTGCGGTCAGGACGGTGGAGTCGATACCGCCGGACAGCAGGCTGCACACCGGGACGTCCGCCTCCAGCTGGCTGCGGGCGGCCGAGCCGACCAGCGCGCCGATCCGCTCGATGGCGGTGTCCCGGTCGTCGTCGTGGCCCCCCGCCTCCAGCTGCCAGTAGCGGCGTTCGCGGATGCCGTCCCGGTCCAGGACGAGCAGGCCGCCGGGCTCCACCTCCCGTACGCCCGACCACACCGTGGGCCCGGTGTTGAAGAGCAGGCTGTACGCCTCCCGCAGCCCGTCGGCGTCCACCCGAGGCCGGATCTCCGGGTGGGCGAACAGAGCCTTGGGCTCGGAGGCGAAGGCCAGGCCGCCGTCGACGGCGGCCCAGAACAGCGGTTTGACGCCGAGGCGGTCGCGTACCAGCAGCAGCCGCTGCGCACGCTCGTCCCAGACGGCGAAGGCGAACATGCCCTCCAGGTGGTCGGCGACGGCCTCGCCCCACTCGGCGTAGGCGCGCAGTACCACCTCGGTGTCGCTGCGGGTGCGGAAGTGGTGGCCCCGGCACCGGAGTTCGGCCCGCAGTTCGTGGTGGTTGTAGACCTCGCCGCTGTAGCTGAGGACGAGGGTCGGCCGGTCGGGCCGGTCGGTCATCGGCTGCCCGCCGCCGGCCAGGTCTATGACGGCCAGGCGGCGGTGGCCGAGCGCGGCGCGCTCGCCGAGCCAGACGCCGCCCGCGTCCGGGCCGCGCGGGTTGAGGGTGGCGGTCATGGCCTCGATGACGGGGGCCTGGGTGCGGGCGTCGCGGTGAAAGGACGCCCAGCCGGTGATTCCGCACATACGCGTGACTCCCTGGTCAGTTGTGGGCGGCGGGCGCCGCGTCGGTCGTCTTCTCGGGCACGGGCGCGAGTCTTCTTCTGCCGGGCAGGGCGATCAGGGGCACGGCGAGACAGGCGGCGGTGGCGGCCAGGGCGAGCCCGGCTCGTACGCCCTGGTCGGGTCCGGCCAGCCCCCAGGCGGCGGTGGCCAGGGCGGGGCCGAGGGTGAAGCCGAGCGTGCGGGCGAGCTGCATCGTGGACCCGACGGTCGCGGTCCGGTCCCGTGGTGCGGCGCCCATGACCAGGGCCTGGGTGGGGCCGCCGTTCAGGCCCATGCCGACGCCGGCCAGTGCCAGCCGCCAGGCCACGTCCAGCGGTGACCAGCCGTCGCCCAGCGGGACCAGCAGCAGGAGGCCGGTGGCGGTGAGGGCGGCACCGGTGACCGCGACCGGACGGGGACCGTACCTGTCGGCGAGACGTCCGCCGATCTGCCCGGCCAGGCCCATGCCGAGTGGGAAGGCGAGGACGGTCAGCCCGGTCGTGGTGGCGCTGACACCGTCGTCACGCTGCAGGTGCAGGGCGACCACGTAGTGCATGGCGGCGAATCCGGCCGCGAGGGACAGCACCGCGCCGTGGGCCCGGAAAAGCCCTGTGGCCCGCAGCACACCGGCCACCGGCCGACCACCCGGACCGCGCAACCACCACCAGAGCGTCGGGCCCGCCGCGAGCGCGAGCACCAGCCACGCCGGGCGCTCCGACGCCAGGGTCAACGCCAGCAGCAGTACCGCCACGCCCGAGGCCACCAGCAGCGCGTCCGCCACCGACCGCCGGTCGGGCCGGCGCAACCCGCCGTCCCGCGGCATGACCTTCCAGGCCACGACCAGGGCGAGCACACAGAAGGGGATCTTGACCAGGAAAACCGCGTGCCAGCCCAAGTGGTCCAACACCAGCCCGCCCACGGCCGGTCCGGTCACCGCGCCCAGCGGTCCCAGGGTGGCGGGCACGCTCATCGCCCGCCCACGCTTCTCCGGCCGTACGGAACGGACCGCGAGGACCGGCATCAGCACGAACAACACAGCCGCGAACGCACCCTGCGCGAGGCGGGCGGCGATCAGCCAGGCCGCCCAGGGCGCGGCGGCGGCCAGGGCGCTGCACAGAGCGAATCCGCAGGTCGCGGTCAGCACGGCGGAGCGCAGACCCACCCCGTCGAGCCACCGGCCGACCGGCAACAGCAAGGCCACAACCGGTAGTTGGTAGCCCAGCACCGCCCACTGAGCGGTCGCGGTGGACACGTGCAGACCGCCGGCGATGTCCGCCAGGGCCACGTTGACGATGTTCATGTCGAGCATCGCCACGAACGCCAGCACACCCGATACGGCGACCAGCGGCCAGCGGTCCTCGCCGGCGGGTATGCGACCGGGCGGTTCCGCACCGGGACCGTGGTGTGTCACCCTTCCACCCCTCATCCTCAAGAGCGGACTGCCCGACAGCAGTCCCGTCTGAGGAGTCGTGAGGAATCGAAGGTGAGTTCCCGGCTCCGCTCAAGAAAATGACCGGCAGGCTGGTTTTCCGGGCTGACCAGCACGGCGGGTCGGGTTCCGTTAGCGGCGTCGACGACCCGGTCGCCGCCTGATCAACCGGAACCGCGGGCCGGGCAGGACACCCTCGGCAAGGCGCAATCGCCGTCCTGCCCGGCCGCGTTCATCCGCCGGTCCGCACTTCCGCCGCCACGTCCGTCTCCGTGCCGACCGGCGCCTGGTGATCGAAAGCGATCAGGGGGTCACCGGTGAGGGGGTGGTCGACCACGGCCGCCCGCACCCCGAACACCTCGGCCAGCAGGCCGGGAGTGAGGACGTCGCGGGGCGGCCCGGAGGCCACCACGGCTCCGGCGTGCAGGACGTGCAGCCGGTCGCAGACGGCGGCGGCCGCGTTGAGGTCGTGCAGCGACACCAGTGTCGTACGGCGCTGGGCGCGCAGCAGGGCGAGCAGCTCGACCTGGTGGCGGATGTCGAGGTGGTTGGTCGGCTCGTCCAGGACCAGCACGTCCGGGTTCTGGGCGAACGCGCGGGCCAGCAGGACGCGTTGGCGCTCACCGCCGGACAGGGTCGTGAACCGGCGCCCGGCCGCCGCCTCCATCCCGACGTCGACGAGGGCCCGGACGATGATCTCCCGGTCGAGGGCGTCATCACCCGCGAACGCCCGCTTGTACGGCGTGCGCCCCATCGCGACCACCTCGCGGACGGTCAGCTCGAAGTCGCTGCCCCGTTCCTGCGGCAGCGCGGCGACATGCCGCGCCGACTGGACCGCGGACAGCTCGCGCAGGTCGGTGCCCGCCAGCAACACCCGGCCCGCGGTGGGCTTCAGGTGCCGGTAGACGGTGCGCAGGAGCGTGGACTTGCCACTCCCGTTCGGCCCGACCAGGCCGGTGATCTCGCCGTCGGCCGCCACCAGATGGGCCCCCGCCACGACCGTACGTCCGGCGTAGGCGACGTGCAGGTCCTCGATCTCGACTCTCAACTGCCACTCCAAAGGCGCCGGTCCAGCAGATACAACAGGGCCGGAGCGCCGATGAGCGAGGTGACCACGCCGACCGGCAACTCCTGCGAGTCCATCGCCGTACGGCAGACGAGGTCGACCACCACCAGGAGCAGCGCACCGAACAGCGCCGAGAGCGGCAGCAGGCGGCGGTGGTCACCGCCGACGACCAGGCGGCAGGCATGCGGCACCATCAGACCGACGAACGCGATCGCACCGGACACCGCCACCAGGACGCCGGTCACCACGCTGGTCACCGCGAACAGCTCCCGGCGCAGTCGGGTGACGTTGACGCCGAGCCCGGCCGCCGTCTCGTCTCCCATCAGCAGGGCGTTCAGCGCCCGGGCGCGCGCCTGAAGCCACAGCAGGCCGGCCGGAACCACGACCGCGGGCACCGCCAGCAGCGGCCAACTGGCACCGCTCAGGCTGCCCATGAGCCAGAACAGCACGCTGCGCGTCTGCTGTTCGTCCCCGGCCTGCAACACCAGATAGCTGGTGAAGCCGGACAGGAACTGGCCGATCGCCACCCCGGCCAGCACCAGTCGCAGCGGTGCGAAGCCCCCGCCCCGCCGGGCGATGACCCACACGAGGGCGAACGTGGCCAGCGCGCCGGCGAAGGCCGCGCCGGACAGCCCCAGGCCCAGCGCCCCGCCCACGCCGAGGCCGAGGACGATGGCGGCGACCGCCCCGAGCGACGCCCCGTTGCAGATGCCCAACATGTACGGGTCGGCCAGCGGGTTGCGCACCAGCGCCTGCACCGCCGTACCGATGAGGCCGAGCCCGGCACCCACGAGCGCGGCCAGCAACGCCCGCGGGACCCGCAGTTGCCACACGATCAGGTCGTCCGTGCCAGGCCGCGGGCCCTCACCGGCCAGCCGCCGCCCCACCACGCTCCACACCTCGCCGGGCGGGATGGACGTCGAACCCCAGGCCACCGCGACCGTCAGCGCAACAAGGAGTGCCACGCCGAGGACCAGCGCCAGCGGTCCGGCGGGCAGACTGCGCGCGCCCCGGATCGCGTCGTCCTGGTTCGCGTTGTCTGGGCTCGCGTTGTCTGGGCTCGCGTCCGTGGCCTTGCGGCGGGACGCGGACAGCATCGAGAGCACGACTAGCCGACCTTGCCCGGGTAGAGGGCCTTGGCGATCGCCTCGACCGTGTCGGCGTTCTCGACCCCGGCGATGGTGGTCTGCTCGGAGCCGATGCGCAGGAAGTGGCCTTCCTTGACCGCCTTCATGCCCTTGGTGGCCGGATTGGTCTCCAGCCACTGCTGCGCCTCGTCGAACGCCTTCTTGTTCGCCGCCGCGCTGCCCCGGTTTCGTACCCCGAGCTGGATCCAGTCCGGGTTCTTGGCGATCACGTCTTCCCAGCCGACCTGTTTGCGGTCGCCGTCGCAGTCGGCGAAGACGTTGCGGGCGCCGGCCAGGGAGATCACCCCGTTGGCGACCTGGCGGTTGCAGATGACGGTGGGCTGCTTGGTGCCGGCCTCGTAGTCGAAGAAGAAGTACGTCGGCCGCTTGCCCTCCGGCGTACCGCCGACCGCCTTCCGCACCGCGTCCACCTTCGCCTTCATCCCCGCGACGAGTTCCTTCGCCTTGGCACTCGTGCCGGTGACCGCGCCGAGCGAGGTGATGTCGGCCTCGACCGCCGACAGGTCCGTCACCGGGCTCTTGCTCCGCGCCGCGCAGGCGGTGGACTTCAGGTAGATGTGTTTGATCCCGGCCGCCTTGAACTCCTCCTCGGTCGGCACATCTCCCATCCCTCCCCCGCCCATGCCCCCCATGGGCGCGAACGTGTCGATGTACAGGTCGGCGCCGGAGCCGAGGAGCTTCTCCTTCGAGATCACGCTCTTGCCGAGCACGTCGACCTTCTGCGCCTGCGCGTCCAGCGCGCCGGGCAGCGCCCCCTTGCCCGGCGGGAAACCGGTGCCGATCACCTTGTCGCCGGCACCGAGGCGGAGCAGCAGCTCCAGGCTGGAGGCGTTGCTGGTGACGATCTTCTTCGGGGCCTCGGAGAAGGTGGTCTTGGCACCCATGCAATCGGTGACGGACACCGGGTAGTCACCGGAGGCGGACTTCCCGGCCTTCCCGTTGCCCCCGTCCGACGCGCCCTTCACCCCGCCCCCGCAGCCCGCCGCCAACAGGCCGCCGAGTACGACGACCGCCGTACCGCCCCACACACGAGAACGCATCGAAACCCTCCAAGATCCACTCAGCAGCGGCGGACGAACCTCCGCCACCCGCTCCAGTAGTCGGGGCGAACGCCCGTCGAGTTCCCAGCTATCGCCACACCGGCTCGGAAAGCCCCTTGGCACGGTTGCCCGGCACGACCGGGTTCGCCGACAGCGAAGATCCGACGGACATCGTCTGAACGCCGTCGTCCGTAAATGCCGGATCGTCGGGATGACGTCCCTGCCGAAGGGAGAACCGGCCGGCCTCGGTGACCTCCGCCCGGACATCCCCACCACTCTTGCTGACCTTCAGCAGGCCACGGTCGCGCAGGGCATGGGCCGAGCGCCGTTCCCCCGGCGCCCACGTCCGGGTCAGGGGGTGGCGGGACTCCGCAGCGAGGCGGTGAGCAGTTCGATCACGCGGCTGTAGCGGGCGAGGAAGTCGACGTGGGCGGCGAGGAGCTCGGGATCCTCCACAGCCGCGGTGACGGTGGGTCCGGGGTGGGCGAGGGGCCACAGCCCCGCGACGAGCATGACGGTCGCCGAGGCCGGTTCTTTCGCGGCCGCTCGATCCAGGTCGGGTCTGCGTGCGTGGATGATGTCGGCGAGCCGGTCGTTATGGGCGAGCGCCCGGCGCTTGAACGTGCGGACCGTCTCCACCGACACCGTGCGTTCCAGCACGCTGGCCAGTACGCTCGCGAGCCCGCACAGCACCGGCCGGGCCGGAGAGCGAGGCGGCGTAGGCGAAGCCACGCCGGAACGGCCACCGCACCGTGGTGCGCCGCGCCCCCGCAGGGGCCGTCGCCGCGGTGATCCCATGGAACGCGCCGCACCAGTCCGCCCTCGTCAAGCTCGTCCCTGCATTGCTGGCGGGCTGCACGGTCATCCTCAAGCCCTCGCCCGAGACGGCCGTGGACGGCCTGCGGCTTGCCGAGCTCCTGGGCGAGGCGGGTTTCCCCGAGGGTGCGGTCAGCGTCCTGCCCGCGGACAGCCGCTACGAGGAGGTCGTCGACGAAGCACATCAGCGGGTGGAACCCGAAGCCGCCTTTGTAGGTGGGTGAGGCCGCCACTTTCTCGGAGTGGCAGGAGATCAGCGTGGCGTCGAGGTCCAGGACCAGGCCGGGCAGTTCGCGTCCGGCGGCGGTCACTGCGGGTATACCCTCCCGGGTCTCGGCGGCTTGCAGCCAGGCGACCTCCCGAGCCGAAGCGCGGGCTGCTCGCATCGAAGCGAGTACGGCCTCGTCGGTGTCCACGAGCAAACGCCAGGCCGTGGGTGTGCAGGCGACCGGGCCGAATACCTCGGCCTGGTCCCGCAGCACGGCCAGATCCGTGATGGCCTCACCCCCACCGGCGAGCATCACAGCGAGATCGGTGGCGATCCGGCCAGGGTCATGAACAGTGCCGCGCGGCCGAAGCGGCCTGAGCGCGGTGGAGTACGCGCCCCTCAGCCCGGTGGCATCGGCAAGATCATCCAGTACCCGTGCCCCGGCGGGCTCGACCACACCCGAACCATCAGCAGAGACATGGAGCTTGGGACGAGAACCAATACCCTGCGCGCAGAAAGTTCCTTCCGCTTGGACCGACAGAACCCCTCGACAAGGTCCATCGTCCCAGTTCAGAAGGCACTTTCGTGCTTCCGCCCCGCGTCCGGACTCATCCCAACCGGAACGGCGAGACCAACACCCCGCAGACCCTGCCCGACGCCGCCCTCAACCACCAACCGCCACACTGAACTCATTCTGAAACGATCAGTTAAAGCCGAGCCGCCACCTACCCCTATCGCACCTCTCAACCAAGGCCACTCTGTTCGTCACGGCGCGCGGCCAGATTCGCATGTGTGCGACAGGTGGGTGGCGTTGTGAGAGGTCCGTACGGAAAACCACAGTCACGCCATCTACATAGGCGCCAACGGGCCTTGCGTCCCTTACTTCAACGGCCGCCACCCGCAGCGCGCGAGTGGCGGCCATTAACGTTTCATCAATTTCTCGGCCAGGCAGGCATGTTGGCCGGATTCTGCCGGCGCTCGCCTAACTGGCAGCCACCGGACCGTACTTGACCAGTGGAAATATACGCGTGTTACTCTCGTCGGCCGAACAGTCCGGGATGTCACATGGGGAGGGGCTGCGATCAGTGTCCGATTCGGGGGAGTTCACGGTCGATGTCGAGGAATTGGGCTCGCTGTCGATGCGCCTGAAGCGCTGCACAGAGTCGATGAAATACGCGAGCGGTGATCTACGGAGCGCAACCGTCAGCGATCTCGGCAACAGTGACATCGACAAGGCGGGGGCAGAGTTCAAGAGCTCCTGGGAATACGGCATCGACCAGATCACCCAGCTGACCGAGGCCATCAAGCAGGGCCTGCAGACCACGGCCCAGGCGTACAACGAGACGGAAAGCGCCGTGCAGCAGGCGCTCGCGAAGGGAACCCGCCAGGGCGGCGGCGGAAACGTTGGGGGTGGTAACAGCGGAGGCACGGCCATCAGCCCGTTCGGATGAGCGACCGGACTACGCGCATGACTCGGATTTCAGTCAACGGCAGTGGGGAAAACAGAAGTGTCGCTTGGTGAGCAGTTATGGGGATACGGGGGCGGCGACCCGTACGAGGACAACGGCAACTTTCCCGGATTGCAGTTCAATCCAGCCCCCGGAGTTCCGCAAGCAGTCAATGACCTGGTCGAGGACCTGAACCGCGCGCAGAAGAACATCACAAGTGCGGCGGAAACACTGCACAACATCAGTGACGGCGGCTGGACCGGCGCCGCCGCGGACGCGTTCCGCGCAAAGACCCAGGCACTTCCCAAGCTGCTGGATGAAGCCGGCAAAAGCTTCGGGCTTGCTCACGGTGTGCTGCAGAAGTGGCAGACACAACTGGGCGTGATGCAGTCCAAGGCACATTCATACGAAACCGATGCCGAGGCTGCCCGAAAGCGCGCCGAACGGGCTGAGAAAAATGAGGACCTGAATCTCTTCCGCTTTGGCGGCATCGGGATGACCGACGCTGAGGCCGCAGAGTCCAAGAAGCGCTACACCGCAGCACTCGACGAGCTCGGTTCGGCGCGCGAGGAACTGGCGGGCATCGTCTCCTCGGCCAAAAACATCCGCAGCCAACATGAGGAACTGGCGGGCACGGTCGCCGCAGTGCTGAAGGCCGCGGGCGAAGAAGCCCCAAAGGAGCCGGGCTTCTTCGACGACCTGAAGCACGCCTTGGGGCAACTGGTCAAAGGTCAGGAAATCCTCTTCCGCTCGGTCTGCCAGTGGGTCAAGGAGCATGCAAACGCCATCTCTGCCGTCGGAGACGTCCTGTCCACAGTCAGCGCTGTGGTAGGCACGATCGGAATCGGGGTCGGCGTGCTGGGCAATGCCCCACTAGCGGCGGAATTCGGGGTTGCGTCGTCCGTGTTCGCAGCCGGAGCACTTGCCCTGCACGGCGTAGCCCGCGCAGCGGGCGGTGAAGACGTAGTTTCGAACCGCACGCTGGCGCAGGATGCGCTGGGCGTGATTCCACTGGCCGCCGGTGCTCGTGTCGGAGGCAAGCTGGGCACCGCGATGCTCAGGAGCCGAGCTGCGGATGGGGCCTCGAATTTCGGTCTCGTCGATTCCTGGGCCAGCCTCTTCGGAGACCCATCCGTGTTCGAGGGTTTTGCGCCAAAGAATCCGCGACAAGCCATTGAGCTGGGGGTCGGCCCCTTGCTCCCTGCGCTCGAAAACGCGTGGAACAAGGGAAGCGAAAAGGATCGGGCTACTGGTGACGGGTGATGATGTTCCATGAATGATGAGGCCATAGCCGCAGGTTTCGATGGAAGGCCGTCCGTCGAGGTCATCCTCACCGGGTTCACAGCACATCGCGTTGACCGCATCACCTGGATCGCCACGGAGCTGGGTTACGCACTCGGCACTGAGGAGATGCAGGGGCGTGGAGCGATCCGATTGACTTTTACACGTGACGACAGTCCGACATCGCACCAACGCGCCCAGGCGGCAATTGCCCGGGTGCAGGCTGCCGGAACTTGGCACGCAGTAACTACGCATCCTTGGTCGGTTGCCCAGGCCCCCGATCCGTCCCTGATCACGCCGTTGCGCGCAGCAAAGGCAGTGCGGGGAGCCAAGGCATACGAAGGATGGCACCCCTCTCAGGTGGTCGTTACGTGTGCTTTCGGGGCCGTCGTGTGCTTCTCGATGGCGTTGGCTGCCCGTGGCTCGGCGATTGTCAGCGTGGGCTCAGGCATCCTCGGGGTCCTGTTCGTGATCGGTTCCATTCTCGGCCCCCGCTACGCGACACGTCGCCGACAAAAGAATCTCGAGCTGCTTGAGAACTTCCGACAACAGGAAGCCGCTCGCTTCTGGGTTCCCCCTCCTCCCCCGCCGCCTCCCCTGCCCCCAGCAAGCCCGCCTTACGACCAGACTGGGAGTTAGCATTGCAATTCACCGTGCCAGCAGGGTTTACTGCCATCCCAATAGGGGTGACCGCCGAAGAAGCGGAGGAAGCGATTGCTGAGAGGATACCCAAGGATACTCTCGGATCGAACCCATCGATGTTCAAAAGCCTGGCGGAAAATATTCACAAGGCGTCTCAGGTACTCGAAAGGTCGGGCGCCTTTTACGCCGGCACGTGCGTGCGAACCTATGACGGTGAACTCTCACTAGGCACCTTACTGGTCACCGTCACGCCTTTCGAGTTCGGCGATACGACCGTGGCCGCAAACGGCATAATTCGCTCGCTTGTCGCCGAACGAGGGGAATCTTGGGCCGGGAGCGTGTTCGACACCCCCAACGGTCCCATAGCCGTGGTGTCGGGGATGAAAAGTTTCCAGATTCCCGTGGAAACATCTCCGTCGAGCGAGGAGCTAGAATTACCTATGGCGGAAATGCAGGCTTTTTTGCCCGTTCCGCAAGGCGTTGAGAATCAGCAGCAGTGTCTCGTCTGTATCAATTTCACGACGCCCGGTAGGGTCCATTGGGACGAGTACTGCTCCGACATTGTGGAGCTACTGTGCAGCATCACTTTCGACTGTCCTGACCGCGCCGCGCCCAGCGCAAGTTCTCAGTCCACGTCAGAGAGTTTACCCGCACTTCCCCCAACGGAACCCACTCCGGGGGACACACGCCTCGATAACGAAACGTCGGCTACTCCTTTCGGCTAAGCATTTCGGCCGGGCTCCTCGCGGGCAGTCCGTCGGGGGCAGGAGGGATGAACCCTTGCACCGCGATAGAAGCAATCAGCCAATACCGCGACGGTCACGCGCACGCCCCCCAATTGCCGTGGTCGTCTTCGCAGCGGGCGCGGCGACACTTACAGTAACGAGCTCTTCGTCAAGAGACGACGTCCAGCCGCGACGGCAGGACGATTCGCGACCCTAACCCGATTCGATCGCCATGGGTTGTTCATCTTCAGGGCATGATCTCCACGGAGTGCATACGCCAAGCGATTATGGCGTTGCGGGGTGGGGCACGACAGTCGAGCCATTGCCGAGGAACAGTTTCTTTTCTTCACCATGCAGAGCATGTCGCACACACGGGATCGGATGTCACTGATATTCACGACATCGCCCTTGCGGATCGTGCCCGCACGTACGGTCATGACTTCGACCAATTGCGCTCTCATGCCGCCTCAACTCTCCTTGGGCCATCTGCCATTCCCTCTGTCAGCGCCGCCTCCAGCAGGCTGGCGAGAAGCTGCACCGCCTCCGGCCTGACCACGCCCAGGCATACGATTCCGTCGCCGTTGACGCTCACGTCAGCCTTGAAGCCGGGGAAGTCCGCGTCCAGGCAGACCGCCTGGAGCTACCGCGCAACGGCGTCTGCGCCCTCCTTCGCTGCCGACCAACCGCGTACGTACGGCACCCCTGGTACCAGGGCCTCCACCCGCTGCGCGCAAACGCCTCGCGGATCCGTCATGTCTCGCACCCTTCGCTTCACGTTCAGTCGGCACGGTCGCCGTATTCGTAGCTGTCAATGGGAGGTTGGGCGGGGTAGCGCAAGGGGCGTTCGAGTGCCTGCCGCAACAGCTCCGAAATCCGCTCAGCCGCTTCAGGAGAGAAGCGACCGAGTTCAATGAACCCCTGACCAAACGTTCATGTCGGCGCGCAGGTATGGGAATTCACGCTCCATCCCGGCAGCGATCAGGACGTCCCGCAAGGCCGCCGCCGCATCGCGAGCCGCTTGCCATTCGCGGCTGTCGATCGGCGACCACTGCGCGGCGTCTGACGGGCTCTTCGCCCGCGTTACGCATCGCTTGGCCCCTGCCGTGACAGCTCGGCCTCCGACACCGCCGAGGCCAGCGAACTCTGTTCCCGCCCGTAACGGTCCGCGCGCTCCACCAGCGCCGACGAGGCGATGAACATGGCCGCCAGGGCTGCAATTCGGGACGGTTAGCCTCCGGAAGCCCTAAGCCCAGAAGTCAGCAAAATGTCAGCATCCGTCGGTCCGCTCCGCGGAGCTGTAAGCCGTCGCGGCGTCGACGGTGAACTGACGTCCATTCAGCGGGATCTCGCATCGGTCGCTGTCATCAGCTGAGCGTGTCCGCGGGTTCGGTGGGAGTCCCGGATGCGGCTCGGGTGGCGCCAACTCGCCGGCCGGCATCAGCGGCCCGCTGGCCGTGGCCCGGTACTCCGTCCGGCCTGCTCCACGTGCCCCGTTGATCACCCGACGATGGTTCGTCCAACGCCCGCCCCGGTCACCGTTCTTCGGTAAGCAGGGCCACAACAAAGCCCATTCTTTGTTCGATAAGTTGCCTCGCCTCATGTCGACCGGAACGGTCGGAACGCTCAGCAGTCACGCGACTCAGCGGACAAGCCCTGGTTCGGGCTCCTCTCACGGCTGACTGGGTCAAGTCCGCACACTTACCCCCACAAGGGTGAATTTATCGATGGTTTTCACCGACCGATCACCTCGCTGGATCAAGTGAAAGTCCTGGCCGGCGAGTTGACGTGGTTTCGCGGTGTTGATGTCGGGGTGAGCAGGGCGTAGCTCTGCCTCTCGTCTCCTTCGTGAGTTTCTTGGAGCATTGCGGAGTCGGCACCACTGGGCAGCGGCGGTGCCATGCCCCGCACGTTTCCTCTCCGCCTCCAGGTGCGTGCCTTTACTCAGGAGGTGTGACGGAGCCTTCGGAGCCACTGCCATTCCCGGTCCGCCGAACCACGGCACCAGGTGAGGAACGCGTATGAGCGCCAGCAACGCCCGAGGCCGGTACCAGCCGATCGCCATTGTGGGAGCCGCGTGCCGATTGCCCGGCGACATCGTCGATTTGGGCGGACTGTGGCGAGCGTTGGAAGAGGGCAGGGATCTGATCGGTGAGGCGCCACCCGAACGGTTCGACGCCACCCGGTTCATCGATACGAGCATGCCGCGCACCGGTAAGAGCTACACCGCTGCGGGCGGTTTCCTCTCCGATGTCGCCTCTTTCGATGCCGAGTACTTCGGCATCACACCGCGAGAGGCGGCGCAGATGGACCCCCAGCACCGGCTGCTGCTGGAGCTGGCCGCGGAGGCGCTGGACGACGCGGCGATCGCCCCGCGAGAACTGGCGGGTTCGGACACCGCGGTCTACGTCGGGATCTGCGATGCGTCGTACGGTGCGCTGCAATTGATGAGGCCGCGCTCGGCGAACGCCTACACCATGGCGGGATCCTCATCCTCGCTGGCGGCGAACCGTCTCTCGCACTGTTTTGACCTGCGGGGGCCCAGTATGGCGATCGATACGGCCTGCTCGTCCTCGCTGGTGGCGTTGGACCGCGCGTGTCGCACATTGTGGGACGGCACCAGCCATACGGCACTGGCCGCGGGTGCGAATGTGCTGCTCAGCCCCTATCACTATGTGGGGTTCTCACAGGCGTCCATGCTCTCGAAGCGGGGCAGGTGCGCGGCCTTCTCCGCCGAGGCGGACGGTTTTGTACGGGCCGAGGGCGGCGGGCTGGTTGTCCTGAAGAGGCTCAAGGACGCACGGGCCGACGGTGATCGGGTGCATGGGGTGATTCTCGGCAGCGGCTCCAACAGCGACGGCCGCACCGCGGGCGTGTCGCTCCCCAACCCCGAGGCGCAGGAAGACCTGTTGCGCGCGATTTACGAGCAATCGGGCGTAAGTCCTGATGAGTTGGTGTATCTGGAGGCACATGGCACCGGCACCCTGGTCGGGGATCCGGCCGAGTGCCGCGCCATCGGCCGTGCGCTGGGCCGCCGTAGGCGGGTGGGGGTGTTGCCGATCGGGTCGGTGAAGTCGAACCTGGGCCACCTGGAACCGGCCTCCGGTATCGCCGGGCTTCTCAAGGCGCTTCTGGTGCTGCATCACGGCACCGCTCCGGCGTCGCTGCACAGCCAACCGGCGAACCCCGACATCGATTTCACCGGTCTGAACCTGGCCCCGGTGGTCAACGCCCTGCACCTGCCGGACGCGGCACGACCTGCGGTGGGGGTCAATTCCTTCGGCTTCGGCGGTTCCAACGCCCACGTCATCGTCGGCGCTGTCCAGGAGGTACCGGGCGCCGCGGGGGCGGCGGAAGGGGTCTCGAACGGCACCCGCCCGGTACTGGTATCGGCACGCACGCCGCAGGCGCTTCGTGGGGCGGTGGCTCGTATGGCCGAACGGCTCGCGAGGGCCGATCCGGATCAGTTCTACGACCTCGCCCACACCGCGACCATGCGTCGCGGCGCGCACCAGCACCGGGCGGTGGTGATCGCGGCCGGGCCGAGGGAAGCGGCCGACCGACTGGCGGACACCTTCCCCGGAGCGGGAGAACCGGGCGAAGCGGCCGAGGAGGCCGAGGAGGCTCACCGAGAGCGCGGCGCGGCGGTCGGAGAGGCGACGGAGCACGGTCGGGTGGCGTTCGTCTTCTCCGGCAACGGGTCGCAGTGGGCGGGCATGGGCGCCGGCCTTCGGGACGGCGACGGGCCCTTCGCCACTGCCCTCGCCGTGGTGGACGCGGCGCTGCTGCCGCATCTGGGCTGGTCGGTGGCGGAGAGGCTGGGCACAGTGACGGAGGCCGAGTTGGCGGCGACCGAGGTCGCCCAGCCGCTGCTGTTCGCCGTGCAGCTCGGTGTGACGGCCGTGCTGCGTGAGTGCGGCATCACGCCGTCCGCCGTGATCGGGCACAGCGTGGGCGAGGTGGCCGCCGCCCATGTGGCCGGGGCGCTGAGCCTTCAGCAGGCGGCGCGGGTCATCGCGGAGCGCTCCCGCGCGCAGACGGCGACCGCCGGGTGCGGCCGGATGGCGGCTCTCGCCCTGCCTCAGGAAGAGGCCGCCGACGTCCTTGTCGATTACCCGGAGTTGGCGGTGGCGGCGGTCAACTCGGACCATGACGTCACTGTCTCGGGTCCCGAGTCCCAACTGCTCTGCCTGGCCGCCGACATGAGCGCTCGGGGCACTGTCTGCACCGTGCTGGAGCTGGACTACGCCTTCCACAGTGCCGCCATGGACGCCCTCCGCGAACCGCTGCTGCGGTCGTTGGACGACGTGACGCCCTCGACGACCCGCCTGCCGCTGTTCTCCACGGTGACGGGAGGGCCGATCGACGGCATCGAGCTGGACGCCGACTACTGGTGGCGGAACGTGCGCGAGCCGGTGCAGTTCGGCCCCGCGGTCGAGGCCGCCGTGGATCACGGTGCGGACGTCTTCCTGGAGATCGGGCCGCATCCCGTCCTGCGGCCCTACCTGCGTCGCATCACAGGCCGCAAGCGCACCGGGACCTCGGCCGTGGTGCCCACGCTCCAGCGTGCCACGGACGGCGGTCAGGCGCTGCGCACGGCAGTCGAGGCGGCGATGGCCGCCGGCGCCGACATCGACTGGACGTCGTACTTCCCCCGCCGGGGCCGGGTGGTGGACCTCCCCGCCTACCCCTGGCAGCGCGAGCGCCACTGGAGCGGCTCCCCGCACGGCTGGGTGTGCAGCAGCGGCAACGGCCAGGTGGAGCACCCGCTGCTGGGGGAGCGGATGCCCGGCCCGCATCCGGTGTGGCACGGCGCCGTCGAACCCGCACTGGTGCCGTGGATGGCCGATCACAGGTTGGCCGGGTCCGTCGTCGTGCCCGCCACCGCCTATGTGGAGATGATCCTGGCCGCCGGTGAGCGGGCGCTGGGCACGGCGGTGTCGGTGGACCGCATGGACATCAGCAACCCGCTGACCCTCCCGTGGGCGGAAGCCTCCAGCGTCCACACCCAGCTCGCGCTCAACCCGGATGACGGAGTGGTGACCATCACCAGCACCGACGAGGACGCCGGCGATCCGCGGCCGCATGTGCGCGCGCGAGTCCGTCAGCGCCTCGGCAGCGCCCCCGGGCCCTTGGACCTGGCCGGCCTCCGGGCCCGCTGCACGCGCCGCATCGCGGCCGCCGACCAGTACAAGTCACTGGCGGAGCGGGGACTGGCATACGGACCGGAATTCCAGGTCCTGACCGAGCTGCACGTGGGGGCGGGCGAGGTGCTGGCCGCCTACCGACACACGGATTCAAAGCACCGGTTCACGGCACATCCCGCGCTGCTCGACGGTGCTCTGCAGGCCGGTGCACCGCTGCTGGACGGGCTCACGGCCGACGGGGACGCCTACCTGCCCTCGGCCTTCAACGCCGTGCACGTCTGGCGTACTCCCGCCGCCGAGGGGCTGGTGCACGTGCGCGAGCGGTCCGGTACCCCGGCCGAAGCGTGCTGGGACATCACCGTCACCGACGAGGACGGTGCCGTCACTGTCGAGCTGACGGGCTGCCGTCTCCGCCGCCTCGCCAACCCCACGCAAGCACCCGTGACCCGGCATCACACCGTGCTCCGCGCCGCCCCACATCCCGACACCCCGTCCGAGTCGAGCCCACTGCCCTCCTCCCGGCTGATCGCCGTCGCCTGCGAGGAGCGGATCGCCGAACTACACCGGTCCTGGCGGTCGTTGTGGGACGCCGAGGCAGCCGAGTTGTGCCAGGAGTACTTCGCGGCATGTATCGCGGCAGCCCTGGAGCGCCTCCTGCCCGATCCTGCCCGCCCCTTCACCCTGGCGGCGCTGACTGAGGCGGGGATGCTGGCGAAGCGCATCCCCTTGCTGGAGACGGAACTGCCGGTCCTGGAGCGACACGGCTTCGTCACCCGCGCGGCCCCTGACCACTGGCTGCTCGCGCCCGCCGAACGCCGGTCTCCGGACCTGTACGGCACACGGTTGTTGGACTTTCCCGCCTCCGTCAACGAGGCAGCGCTCGTGGCACGCAATGGCGCGCGGGCCCTTCCTTTGCTCCGCGGGGAGTGCGACCCCCTGGAGACCCTGACCGGCGAGGGGGCGGGACACGCCCTGGAGCTCTTCTTCGACACCGCGCCCTTCTCCCGCTTCCACAACCGCATCGCGCAGACGCTGGTCGATGAAGTGGCGCGGCGCTGGCCGGCCGACCGGCCACTGCGCGTCCTCGAAGTCGGTGCCGGCACCGGTGGGCTGACCAGTGCCCTGCTTCCCGTCCTGCCGGCCGACCGGACCAGTTACGTGTACACGGACGTGTCCGCGTACTTCCTTCCGCGCGCCCAACAACGCTTCGCGCGCTACGACTTCGTGCGGTACCGCACCTTCGATCTCGACGGGGACCCGGCAGAACAGGGCCTGGCCGAAGGCGGCTTCGACCTCGTGGTCGCCTCCAACGCCCTGCACACGTGCAGGGATCTCACCGCGACGCTGCAACGGATCGCCGTTCTCCTGGCCTCCGGTGGCCGTCTTCTGAGTTTCGAGAGCCACAGCGCCGAGTGGCTGGCCCCCTGGTTCGGGACCCTGGACGGCTTCTGGCACCAGCACACCGACCGTGAGCTGCGCCCGCGCTCCGCCCTGCTGCCCCGGGCGGAATGGCCGCCGCTGCTTCAGCGGTGCGGCTTCACCGACATCACGCACATCGGGGACGAAGGCGAGTCGGACCTCGCCCCCGCCTCCGTCGTACTGGCCACCGCCCCCCGAAGGTCCCCCGTACCGCCCCCCGCGCTTCCCACCGGTCCGGAGAGCGCGGCCTACGTCATCGTCCCGGAAACGCCGGCCGAGGCGCCGCTCGCCGACTCCGTGGCGGAACTGCTCGCGGCGTCGGGACGGCATGCGGTACACCGCGCCCAGGCCGATGAGGACGTGGCAGGGTGGCGACCCGACGGCGGCGAGCCGGCCGAGGAACGCCACCTGATGCTGATCCTGGCCGACACCACACCCTCCGACGTCGGCGGACTCACCGAGCGTGCCGCGCAACGCGCCATTGTGCTGCGCAACTTGGCGCAGACCGCAGGAGGGAACGGCCGCACCTCGCTGTGGCTCGTGACCCGTCCCAGCGGCGCCCTCCCCGCCCCCGAGCGTGTCCAGGCACCCGCCGACGCGGCCGCCTGGGGCATCGCCCGCACGATGGACAACGAGTACCCGGACCTGACTGTCCGACGCATCAGTCTCGACCGGTCCGGCACCACGGTCGACGACGCCCACCGGCTGGCACGCGAACTCCTCGCACCCTCGCAGGAGAACGAGATCCTGCTCACCCGCGGGGGACGCTTCGTCCCCCGAGAGACCCCGCTCCCGGCCACGCCCGCCGATGCTGCGGCCTCCTACACGCTGGACGTCCACAGTCCCGGTCTCTCCTACGCCCTGGCCTGGAAGGCGGCTGAGCCCCGGGAACCAGGCGTCGGGGAGGTCACGGTGGCCGTGCGGGCCGCCGCGCTGAACTACCGGGACGTCATGTCCGTGACCGGATTGCTGCCATCCGAACTCAGCGAAGGGACTCCGTACACAGCGCCCGGCCTTGAATACGCCGGCATCGTCACCGCCGTGGGACCCGGGGTCCGCACGACGACCGTCGGCGACCGCGTCTTCGGCCTCGCGAGCGCGGCACTCGCCTCCCACGTGACCACCCCGGTCGAGGGTCTGTGGCCCCTCCCCGACGGCATGAGCTTCGAGGCCGCGGCGACGCTTCCGGTGGCCTTCTCCACCGTTCACTACAGCCTGGAGCACCTGGCCAGGCTTCGGGCGAACGAGACCGTCCTGATCCACGGTGGCGCCGGCGGAGTCGGGCTGGCCGTACTCCAATTCGCCCGCCTGCGCGGTGCCCACGTCATCGCCACCGCGGGCAGCGAGACCAAACGCGATCTGCTGCGCGTGCTCGGTGCCGAGCACGTGCTGGACTCCCGCACCCTCGACTTCGCCGAAGACGTCAAACGCCTCACCGGCGGGCTCGGCGTCGATGTCGTCATCAACTCCCTCGCCGGCGAGGCCATCGGCCGCAGCCTCGAACTGCTGCGTCCCGGCGGCCGGTTCATCGAACTGGGCAAACGCGATATCTACGAGAACAAACCCCTCTCCCTCGCACCGTTCCGCAACAGCCTCGCTTTCTTCGGCGTCGACCTGCTCGCCCTGATGCACCGTCCCGACGACGCACTCGCCGTGATCGAGGAGGTCGGCGAACGCGTGCGCAGCGGCACCTACCGGCCGCTGCCGCACACCGTGTTCCCGGCGGCCCGGGTGCGCGAGGCGTTCGAGCTGATGCAGCACTCCCGGCACATCGGCAAGGTCGTGGTCGCGTTCGACCCCCTGGACGAACCCCTCACCGTCGGGGCGGAGACCGGCCGCTCCGTCCTGGATCCGCAGGGCACCTACCTCGTGACCGGCGGGCTCAGCGGCTTCGGAGCCGCCACCGCACACTGGCTGGCCGACCGCGGGGCCCGCCACCTCGCCCTGGTCAGCCGGCGCGGCACGGCCGCCCCCGAAGCCCCCGCCCTGCTCGACGCGCTGGCCCGTCGCGGAATCCACGTCACCGCGCATGCGACCGACTGCACCGACGTAGCGAGCATGTCCGCCCTGCTCGACGGCATCGACGCCGGAGGACGTCCGCTGCGCGGCGTGGTGCACTGCGCCATGCACCTCGACGACGCACCCCTGAGCGAACTGTCCGAAGAGCGCCTCGCCGCCGTACTGGCCCCCAAGGCGGGCGGCGCTCTCGTACTCGACCGGCTCACCCGCGACCGGCGGCTCGACATGTTCCTCCTGATCTCCTCGGCCACCGCGTGCTTCGGCAACCTGCACCAGGCCCCCTACGTCGCGGGCAACCTCTTCGTCGAAGCCCTCGCCCGGCAGCGGCGCGCAGCCGGACTCCCGGCGCAGGCCATCGCCTGGGGAGCGCTCGGCGAAACCGGATACGTCATCCGCAACGACCTCACCGCCCAGCTCTCCGCCCTCGGCCTGGAACCCCTCTGCCTCCGTGACGCGTTCACGGCCCTCGACGATCTACTCACCCGCGACACCCCGGTGGCCGGCGTGGGCCGCTACAACTGGGGCAAGGCCCGCGCCCTCCTCCCCACCCTCAACGCCCCACGCCACACCCTGCTGCTCCCCGAGTACAGCGAGGCGGTCGGCGCCTCCCGCGAAGAGATGGTGGCAGCACTGGCTGCCCTGCCCCCCGAAGAGGCCCGCGCCGCGCTACAGGACGCCATCACCCAGCTGCTGGCCAAGGTCACACAGCTGGACCCGGCCGCCCTGGATCCACACCGCAGGATGGACGAGTACGGAATCGACTCCCTCATGGCCGCCGAACTCCTGACGTCGATGCGCCACCAATTCGACATCGACATCCCCCCGATGGAGCTTCTGCGCAGCAACCGGACCATCGACGGCCTCACCACGCTGCTGCACCTGCGTCTCGGCCTGCACAGCGTCCAGCCTTCAGCCGCCGAGCCCATGACCGCGGTCACCGGCCTCCCCACCCAGCAGTCCGCGCCTCCCGAACCCCCCGTGCTGCACGCCCACCACTGAACGCTCCTGCAACGCGGCCAGAAGCACACCCCACCCGCACGTCGACCGTGACCACCCGTATCGCGATCTCGACCTGCGTACCGCGCCGATCACGCCAATCGCCATCTCGAAGGGACAGCTCATGCAACAGCGGTCACCCGCACGGGCGTCGGCTCTGGAAACGGTTCTGCTGGGCGTCACCGTCCTCATCCCCACCCTGGCCCAGGGGGCGATCCTGCGCCGCCCCCGTATGGTCCGCCTGGCCGCCAGGTTCGACACCAACCGGATGGCCAATCGCACCCTCACGCGTCTGCGCCGACGACACGGCGCGGGCCCGATCTCGGTCAGCGTCCCGGGGCGGCGGGCGCTTGTGCTGCTCTCCCCACAGGACGCCCGGCGCCTGTTCGCCACCACACCCGCACCCCTCACCTCCGCCAACCGGGAGAAGACCGGCTGCCTGCGCCACTTCGAGCCCGACGGTGTCATCATTTCCCCCGGCGAAGTCCGCACCGAGCGCCGCACCTTCAACGAGACGGTCCTCGACTGGGGAGCTCCGGCCCACCGGCTCTTCCCCGCCCTCACCCCCCGCATCCGCGAAGAGGCCCGGTCCCTCCTCGACCTCCACCACAGCTCGGGCCGGCCCCTGGACTGGGACTCCTTCTCCGCCGCCTTCTGGCGGATCATCCGCCGCGTCGTCCTCGGCGACGCCGCCCGCGACGACCACCACCTCACCGAACTCCTCGCCACCCTGCGCACCGACGGCAACTGGCTCAACTTCCGCAAACCGAAGAACGCCACCCGCGACGCGTTCCTCGCCCGCGTACGCTCCTACGTGGACAGCGCCGAGCCCGACAGCCTCGCCGCCCTGGTCGCAGCCACCCCCTGCACCGAAGCGGCCAACCCCGTGGGGCAGATCCCACACTGGCTCTTCGCCTACGACGCCGCATCCATCGCCACGTACAGCGCCCTCGCCCTCCTTGCCGGCCACGCCGACCACGCCGACCGGGTACGCGCCGAACTCGCCGCCACAGATCCGGGCCAGCCGGCCACCGCCGACACACTGCCCTTCCTCCGGGCCTGCATCCTGGAGTCGCTGCGCCTATGGCCCACCTCCGTGGCCATCCTCCGCGACACCACCGCGGAGATCACCTGGCACAACGACACCACCACCCCGGCCAACACCGGGGTCGTCTTCTACAGCTCCTTCTTCCACCGTGACGCCCAACACCTGCCGCACGCCGACCGGTTCGAGCCCGATGCCTGGCTGGACGGCCGCAACGAGGACAACTGGGCGCTGGCCCCCTTCAGTCACGGCCCCGCGAAATGCCCCGGACAAGACCTCGTCCTGTTCACCACCGCGACTCTCCTCGCCGCCCTCCTGCGCGACCACAAAGCCCTCCTGCTGCACCCCCGCCACCCCCTCACCCCGTCGGTGCCACTCCCCCACACCATCGACCACACCGCACTCCGCTTCGCTCTCGTCCCCAAGTAACAGGGCACAGCCCAGCCGCGCGGTGCAAGAAGGCCCGAGGGGAATGCGCAACCAGCGCTGTACGGCGGACTCAACAACGGTCACCTCGACGTCGCCCGGCTCGGGTCATCACTGCACGCGGTGAAGACCCGGAGTTTCAGGCAGGTTGAGCGCGTGAGCACCGAGAGCGGAATGAACCGTTTCTTGAACTCCCTTCCCCTATCCGCCTGTTCGCGTGCCTGTCAGGGTTCTCGTGCGTACCACTGAGGTACGGGGAGAGAGGACTCTCGGTGAACTTCAAGGTGAGATCGGCACTGGTGGCCGGGGCGCTGGCGGCTGCGACAGTGGCGGGAACAGCGGGCCCCGCCCAAGCGAACACCTACCAGTACAACGTGATGCTCCAGGACTACGCCACCGGCTACTGCCTCGACAGCAACGGCGGCGACGTCTACACCAACCCGTGTCAGCCCGGCAACCGTTACCAGCGGTGGAACGTGGTCTCATACGACGGCAACGTCGGTGGTTACTACGACCGCGTACAGATAGTCCATGCCAAGGAAGGCAACTGTCTTCGCGCTCAGCACTACCACTCACCAGTCCCGTGGGGCGCACAGGACTGGACAGCCACCCGTGGGGCCGGATGCGACTCGACCGACTACCACCAGCAGTGGAACATGACCTGGGTCGGCAACACATCCGGGAACCCGCAGCACAGCTGGCAGTTCGCCAACTATCAGAGCGGGCAGGGCGGCGATGGCCACGTCTACTGCCTCGACCGTGGCCAGGACAGGCACGTGAACCAACTGCTGTGGGACCAGGGGACCCCCAAAGGTGCTCCCGTCGCCAAGACCACCTGCTACAACCGCACCAACCGGTACCAGATGTGGAATATGGTCCATTAGGTCCTTTAAGGGCTGCCCGGCAGGTCATGTGCGGAGCCAGAGTCGGATCACGGCACGGTGCGAGCTTGAAACTCCCTTTTGATCGTGGCGAAGAAGGACTCGGCGAGCGCTCGCCCGTACGGCGGTCCAGCACTGGCCGGTGCGGCCGACGGAGAGCCGGAGGTGCCGCGTCGATATCACGGTCGCGTGTGCCGAGGCCCCGGCGGAGACGGACCGCTGACCGGTTCCCCCATCAGCTGCCCAATGTGGGTAACTCTCCCCGCCTGAAAGGAAGTTGTTCGGCGAAACACGCTTGAGCCTTCTTCGCTGGGGAGTCGCGCCCTGGAATAATCGCTGGGGATAGCCGTATGCACGATGGAGGGCGGGCCATGGTGACTGGTGGGGACGGCGGGGCGGTGGAGGTCCGGGGTGGGCATCCGGATGATCTGGACGCCGTGTACAGCGAGTTGCGTGGGGTGCCCGGACTCCGCGTGCGGGCCGTGCCGGCTCCGGCGACCCCCGGCGAACAGGGCTCTGTGCTGGAGTTCGTCACCGTCGCCTGCTCCGGAGGGGCGATCACCATTCTTTTCCAGATCGTCAAGACACTCGTGGAATCCCGCCGTTCCCAGATGACGTTGACCTTCCGTCGCGGCGAGGACCGTCTGGAGGTCACTGCGAAGAACGTCGACGAGGTTCTTCCTCTGCTCGAAAAATTGTTTGATGACGAGAGGTGATCGCTCCGGTTCGCGGGCGGTTCTGATCGGCACCTCCCACTACCGCGATCTGGCCATCAGACCGCTGCCCGCCGACACCTGCGTCAGCGCCATGGTGGACCTGCTGACCGGTGACCTGTGCGGATGGCCGCGCAAACGCATCACGGCGCTGGAGGACATCGACAGTCCGCGGGACGCCGTCATGGAACTCGTCCCGCAGGTACGGGACGTGACCGATGTACTGCTGGTCTACTACGTGGGGCACGGGATGCGCACGCGTGACGGGCAGTTGGCGCTCGCCCTGACGGGTACCTCTTCGGATCCGGAGGTGCTCCCGGATTCGGCGCTGCTCTACCCGCGGTTGCTGGAGGTCCTGCGGGGTTCGCCGGCGGCCACCAAGTTGGTGATTCTGGACTGCTGCCATGCCGAGCTGGGCCTGGATGCCGACTTCCACTTCCAGTCCGGTGCCAATGGTCTGACGGACATCTGGCCGATCGACGGGCTGTATTTCGTGGGGGCCAGTTCGCGCTACGAGAAGGCCAAGACTCCACTGGGCGGTCGGCTGACCCATTTCACCCACGCCCTGATTGATGTAGTGGGGACCGGAATTCCCGGTAAGCCAGCGGAGTTGACGTTACGTCAGGTGTTCGTTGAAGCGCGAGCCCGGCTGCTGCGGGCGAAGCTGCCGCAGCCGGTCGATGGCGGTGTGCGCGACGCCCACCAGTTCCCGTTCGCCCGCAACGTCGCGTACCGGGCAACCCCCAGTGGCGGTCTTCCCGCCCCTGGCAGCGGTCTTCCGGCTGACGAGCCCGCAAGGCGGGACTTCCCCGCCGACCCGCTCGACATGCCTTCTGCTCCGGGAGAGCGGCCGGGCGGTCTGCGGCTTCCCGGGCGCCGTGCCCTCCTGCTCGCCGGGCTCGGCGTCACGGCCACCGCCGCCATAGCCGTTCCCCTGAGCCTGTCCGCTGCTTCCTCGTCTGGTGACAAAACCTCGGGCAAGGGTGCCGTACGCACCGGGAGCGGGGGTGCACGTCCCGTACCCACCCTGTTCGCCACGCTTCCGCAAAGCGGAGTGGCCGCTGCGGAGTTCAGTCCGGACGGCAAGGTGCTGGCCCTCGGCAACTTCGACGCCACGATCTCCCTCTGGGATGTCGCCGCTCGCAAACGGACGGCGACCTTCACCGACTTCACCGAGCAGGTGAACCTGGGGGTGAACGCCGTGGCATTCAGCCCGGACGGTGCGCTCCTGGCAGGCGCCGACAGCAAGGAACACAGCACAAACCCCCATTACGACGGCACGATCTCGCTGTGGGACGTGGCCACCCGCAAACGCGCCGCCACGCTCACCGACCCCGGCGTCGTAACGATCAACTCGGTCGTCTTCAGCCCCAAAGGAGCGATCCTGGCCAGCGCCAACGGCAACGGGACGATCTCGATCTGGAGCGCCGCCGCCTACGCGAAGATCGCCACTCTCACCAATGCGGTGGCCGGGGCGCACACGATCACCAAAGAAGTGAACTCCGTCGTGTTCAGCCCGGACGGCGCGATCCTGGCCAGCTCCAACGTCGCCGGACTCGTCGAACTGTGGGACGGGACCACCTACGCGAAGATCGCCACCCTCGCCGGCTACGAAACGGGCGTGGGTGCCCTGGCGTTCAGCCCGGACGGCAAGGTCCTCGCCGGAGCCACCGCCGGCAAGATGGTGCACCTGTGGGACGTGGTGACCCACAAGGAGATCGCGGGCCTCACCTATACCGACAACTTGGAGGAAGGTGACGCGAGCGTCGTGAGCTCCTTGGCGTTCACTCCGGACGGCAAGACCCTCATCGGCGGCACACTCGCGGGGATGGTGCTGCTGTGGGATGTCGCCACCCGCCAGATCGCCGCCACCCTCGGTCGGTTCACTCTCGCCGGTAACAGCTCGTCCAGCGTGTCCGTCGTGCTCAGTCCGAACGGCAAGACCCTGGCCGGTGTACTCGTCGGCAAGGTGAATCTGTGGACGCTTCGCTGACCGCCGGCCGTGGGCGGCGTGTTGAGGGGGCGGACGCCGGTCCGTCGCCCCTCCGCTGAGGGAAGACCATGAGGCGGCTGGGAGCGTCGAATCCGGAGATGATCGGGCCGTACCGGTTGTTCGCCGAGTTGGGCAGCGGCGCCATGGGGCGAGTGCTACTGGCCGAGGCACCGGACGGGCAGTTGGTCGCCGTCAAGCGGGTGCGCGAGCACTTCCTCGACGCGGACGGCTTCCGCGTGCGGTTCCGCCGGGAGGCGGAGGCCGCCCGCGCGGTGTCCGGCGCGCATACCGCGGCTGTCCTCGATGCCGATGCGGACGCACCGATCCCATGGCTGGCGGCGGAGTTCGTGCCGGGGGTGTCGCTCCGCGAGGCGGTGGACATCGTCGGCGGGCTGCCGGAGGAAGCAGTGCTCCGCCTGGCTGCCGGGCTGGCTTCCGCGCTGACCGCGATCCACCGGACAGGTCTGGTCCACCGTGATCTCAAGCCCTCCAACGTGATACTCGCCCCGGACGGTCCCAAGGTGACCGACTTCCATGTCGTGCGGGCGACGGACAGCGCGGGCGGGAGCGACCTGACGCCGACCGGCTGGCCGGTCGGTTCGCCAGGATTCATGGCACCGGAGCAGGTCGAGGGGGGTCGGTTCACCCCGAGAAGCGACGTGTTCTCCCTGGGTGCGGTGTTGGTTGCGGCGTGCCTGGGAAAGGGGCCGTTCGCCGGAGCCTCGACGCCCCACACGCTGTACAACGTCGTGCACACCGAACCGGACCTCGACATGATCCCGGACCGGTTGCGCGGCATCATCGAGCCGTGCCTGGCCAAGGACCCGGTCCGCCGGCCCACACCGGACCAACTCCTGGAGTCCATAGGCCAGATCGCGCCGTCCACGCAGCCGTGGCCTCCGTCGGTGCACACACTGATCGCCAGGCGAGACGCTGACGTGGCCCGGCTCCTTGAGGCGACACCGGAACCGCCCGGCGGCCGGGAAGCGGACGCGGGCGACGGTGCCGACGTCGGTGCGCGGGGCCGTCGCGGAACCCGGCGCGTTCGGTGGCCCAGCGCACTCGTCGGTCTTCCCGTGCTGCTCACCGGCATCGTGATCTGGACACTATGGCCCTCCCTCCAAGGCTCAGGCGGAGGAGGCGGACGGCCGGCGACCGCCTCCGCGGGCAGCTCCGCCTCGCCGCACGGCAGCAGCTCCCGTCCCGCGACAACGCCCACGGGGCATCCGCCAGTCACCCTGTTCGGCCACGACTCCTACATCACGGGCGTGGCATTCAGCCCGGACGGTCGTACGCTGCTCACGGGGAGCAACGACGGCACCGCGCGGCTGTGGGATCTGGCCAGTCGCCGGCAGTCCGGCCGCCCGCTGACCGTCGGCCCCCTCGGCGTCAGCAGTGTGGCGTTCAGTCCGGACGGCCGGACGGTGGCCACCGGCGACGAAGACGGCACCGCACGGCTCTGGAACGCGACCAGCCACCGGCAGCTCGCCCGTCTCCTGACGATCGGACCACACGCCGTCCAAAGTGTGGCGTTCAGCCCGGACGGCCGCACTCTGGCCGCCGGCAGCGACCACGGCGAGACGCGGCTGTGGGACGTGGCCAGCCGACAACAACTCGGCCAACCACTCGGGCGCTCCCCGTTCGCCATTCTCAACAGGGTGGTCTTCAGTCCGGACGGCCACACCCTGGCCACCGCGGGCAGCGACGGAACCGTGCGCCTGTGGGACGTAGCCAGCCATCAGCAACTCGGCCAGCCGCTCGGGCACTTCATCAACACCACCACGGTGGCGTTCAGCCCCGACGGTCGCACCCTGGCCGCCGGTGACTGGGACCACACCACGCGCCTGTGGGACGTGGCCAGCCACCAGCAACTCGCCAAATTCCAGGACACCTCCGTCGTCACCTGGGTCGCGTTCAGCCCGGATGGCCGCACCCTGGCCACGGTGAACACGTATCAAGTGCGTTTGTGGGACACCTCCAGACACCGCCAACTCGGCCAGATCCAAAGCGGCGCGGTCTCCAGCCCCGAGTGCGTGGAGTTCAGTCCGGACGGCCACACCCTCGCCTTAGGAACCGCGGACGACGACGGCGCCGTAGAACTGTGGGACGTGAAGAGCCTTTCACTGACGCGCTGAACTCAGTGACCGCAGCGACGTCAGTGACGTCAGTGACCTTAGTCGGGTAGCCCGATCACGTTGCCATAACCCGGCTCAAGCGCCAGATGTTCGGCCGTGCCGGCTTCCAACTACCGTGAAATCGTGTTCTGTTCGCGTGACGGAGAGCAACCGCGTCACGAAAAGCGAGCCGGAACCTGGAAGTGAACGAAGCCGCACCGAACGGGACCGGATCCGGCCGTCATGTCGCTGTCGCGTATTCTTCCGGTCGCCATTCTCTGGGCACTTGGGAAATGTCGCGGATCCCGATGGATGCCAGGCGTTCTGCTGGTGACGGCGTGACTTCAGCGGATAGGATATCGCGCGCTGCTCGCGATGACAGTCGGCGAGGTCGGCGATTGGGGGCGGGGCACCGTGAATGAGTTGCAAGAACACGCAACCCAGGGCCGTCCCGGCCGAGACCCTGAACGCACGTTCGCTTTTCCGGGCCTACGGCGCTTACAGCTCGCCCGCAATATCCTCAAGCGATCACCACGAAGCGGTCCACGCAACAGCGTGGGCCCTCTTTCTTTTTCGTGGCGTTCGCGCCGGCGTACGCGGCCGGGGCCACGAAGTGGACGGGCAGCGAAAAGCGGGGGCTTCGTTTTCCTGATGAGAGAAGTGTGGAGTGTGATGCCATGAACCGAGTCGGCAGAGACTCGCGCCGGTCGGCCTGGAGGCCCGTGAAGCCGCTGGCGCGCATGGGGTTGTCTGTTCTTTTGCTGGCAGGCGGCACCATGGAAGCGACGGCTGGACCGGCCGCCGCTTCGACCGCCGATGGCACGCTGACGGTTGAGGTGCTGCGCGACTTCTTCGGCACCGGCGTGATCAACGCGACGATGGACGTCCCACAGCGGGGCATGAAGGTGGAGATCTCCGACCCCGCTGGGCACCATGTCACCGGCGTCACGGCTGCCACCGGAAAGGTCGTGGTGTCGCGGTCGACCGTGCTGAGCGGCGGCCGATACCGCGTCGACGTCGGTATCCCGGCACCGTACAGCGACTATCTGCGGGCGGCGCCTGCGTCGACCGCGGGGAACCACTTCGACAGCTTCACGTCGTTCGTGGATGTGTCAGGTGGAATGAACGCCTCTGTGGTGACGGGGGTGTGGGATCCGGCCGACTACACGCTGCCGGACTCGCGGTACTTCGTACCGGTCCAGAATGGCGCCAACGGAACCGACACCCGGGCATTGGTGGCGTTCGGGACGAAGACCCGAGGCACGTGTCCTACCGGTGTGTCGTGCCCGGCCACGCTGGCCACGCAGGCCCAGGTGGGCACGACGTTCGGGTTGGCGTACGACAAGTACCGGAGCCGGTTGTTCCAGAGCGCGTTCGCCCGCCGGTACGCCCTGTACGGGCCGAAGGGCGGTGGCGCGATCTATACGGTGCCGGTCAGCGGCTCGGGTGCGCCGGAGCTGTTCGCGCGGGTACCGGGCGCCGCGGTGACGCCGCACGACACCGCCGACCTGATCAAAGATCCCGGGTTCACCAACGCACCGGGCAAGGAGAGCATCGGTGGCCTGGCCCTGTCGGAGGACGGCGCCACGCTGTACGCGGTGAACCTGCTGACCCACAGCCTGGTCAGCTTCAACGCGACAGGGGCCACCGCCTCGGCGCCCAAGGCGACGGTGCGGATCCCGGACCCGGGGTGCGCGAGGCCCGACGACTGGCGGCCGTTCGGTCTCGCCGTCCACAACAACACGCTGTACGTCGGCGGCGTGTGCAACGCGGAGAGCACGCAGCAGCGCGCGGACCTCAAGGCCGTCGTCTACACCTACGACGGCAAGCGGTTCACCACGGTGCTGAACCACCCGCTCACCGCCAAGCGCGGCACCGTCTTCGTCGGTGCCGGCGACGTCGACCAGGCCACCCACTGGAATCCGTGGAACACCACTTTGGCCACGTGGGACGAGCGGAAGGCGGGCGGCGCCTTCATCGATCCGCAGCCGGAACTCGCCTCCCTCGCCTTCGCCCGCGACGATTCGATGATCCTGGGTTTCCGCGACCGGTTCATGGACGTTCTCAGTGCGAAGGGGCTGGACCCTCGTCCGCTGAACAACACGCCGGAACTCGGCATGTCCGGTGGTGACATCACCATGGCCTGCGCCAGTCCCACCGGTGGATACGCGTGGGAAGGAACCGGAAACTGCCCCAACCACGCCACCCCCGCCACCGATGGCGGCGAGGGCAACGGTGTCGTCGAATACTTCCCGGGCGACTTCTTCGCCGGCGGGCACCAGGAAACCGCGCTGGGATCGGTGGCCTATATCCCGCAGCAGCAGTGGGTCGTCAGCACGGAGTTCGACCCGACCGTCAACATCGAGACCGCCGGGACCGGTTACTACGACATCGCGACCGGTCAGGGCCCGGGCAACAGTCCGGCCGCCAACGCGTACCAGTTCGTCGGTCAGGAACAGAACGGGTTCGGCAAGGCCGGCGGGCTCGGTGACATCGCGTACACGGCGGCGAACGCCCCGATCCAGATCGGCAACCTCGTGTGGTTCGACGGCGACCACAACGGGATCCAGGACCCCGCGGAACCGCTGCTGCCGGGGGCGACGATCAACCTGCTGGACGCGGGCGGCAAGCAGGTCGCCACGACCAGGACCGATGCCGCCGGCGAGTACTACTTCGGTGGCGTCGGCGCCGCGTACCAGCTCACGCCGGGTGCGAAATACACGGTGCAGTTCAACGTGTGTACCGCGGACACCGGCAAGGTGCCCGGCCGGCCCCCGGCGAGCGAGTTGCGGTTCACGCTCCCGCGAGCCGGCGCCAACCGTGCCCATGACTCCAATGTGACCCCGCCGACGACCGGGAAGTTGTGCAACGGCTACGCGCCCGTCACGGCGCCGGACAGGCCGGGCGGGGTCGATCACACGATCGACGCCGGGGTGTACATCCCGAAGGCAGGCCCAACCCCGACGCCAACCCCGACCCCGCCACCGGCCTCCACGCCGCCGTCACCCGCGCCGCCTGCCAACCCGGCCCCGGCCGGTGGGAGCACAGGTTCACTGGCGCACACCGGTACGTCCGGGCTACCGAAGATGATCGCCCTCGCCGGACTGCTGGTGGGTGCGGGCCTGGCCATCGCGTTCATGAGCCGGAAACGTCGCGCCCGGAAACACTGAACGAACCGAACAACAGTGATCTGCCTGCCCACGATCCGGAGGGCGCGGTCGGGCAGATCACGTCTCGGCCGGTCCACGAGGGCCGGCCCTGGCGTCGTCCGTCACCGGACTGCCGAGTGTCGCCGCGACCGCAGGGCGGCCCAGCAGCGTGGTGATCGAGAGGGTGAATCAGCAGAGTGTCAGCGTCGAGCCGCATGCGGAGCGGGAGAATCCAGCAAGCTCCACCCGGCCGTGCGACTGCCCGGCGCCGTTGGCTGCGGCCGCGCTGGGCGGCAGCCGCCCTCGGCATGGCGGCCGTCGCGGTGGCCGCGTTCCTGGTCACCGACGGCGGCTCCGGCCCCAGCGGCCCGCGCGCACTGACTACGGACGAGGCGAACCGGCTGGCGATCACACGGTTCCGCAACTACGAGGCGCACGGCCGCGCGGTGACGATCACCGTGCCGGGCATCGCCGGTGGGCTGACCGTCACCGGGTCCGTCGACTACCAAGGCAAGCTCGGTTACGGCGTGGTGCACGGCACCGGGCGCGACACATCCAGCGACGGGCTGATCGAGTGGACGGCCACCTCGGTGTTCGTCCACCCGATGGCGAACGCTCCGGCACACGCACCCGCGTCGCCGCCCCACTCGGGCTGGTACAGCCGTCGGCTGCAGTCGTCCGGCAGCTCGCTGGACAGTTCGCTGGCCATCGCGCTCCGGCTCGGCAGCGACCGGCCGGACAACGCCCAACTGCTGCCGCAGAACGGCGCCGCCTGGTGGGGACGAGACCAGGTGGACGGGCGTCCGGTGGACGTCATGACCGGGCCGTCCTCCCGTGACCGCGCCGGTACGGCGGGCAGCGTGCGCTACTGGGTCGGCGCGGACGGCACCATGTACCGGGTCCGCGTCAGCGTGGGTTCCGAGTCGCAGCCGGTGCTCATCGATTTCGACACCCAGAAGTACGTTCCGGTCAAGCCGCTGCCCGGAGTCACCCCGACGCGATAGCCGCTGTTCAGGACGTCTGCACCCGCGCGTTCGCGGCGAGCAGGGACGCTGACGGCAGCGGGATACCTGCCGTCTTCGGCAACGCCGGAACGGCCGGGACAGCGGTGGCGCCCGTAGCGATGGCTTTGGGGAACTGCGGCTGCGGACCGGGCGCCGCGACCTCGGTGAACGGGATGCCACCGGGTGCCGTCGGCATCGCCCACCTGCCGGCCGGCGAGGGCGACCCGGCCGGAAGCGGGCAGGACGCGGTGGTCGCGAGCCGGTCGGGCACCGTGGTTCGCAGATCGTTGCCACGCAGGCAGTTGCCCCGTCCCCGCGTGGCGGTGGGGAACGTCCAGCCGACATCGAGGCCGTTGCCGGTGAAGGTGTTGTCCACGATCTGGTTGCCCAGCGGAGGGATGTCGGCGGTTGCGGTGATCACCAGCCCGGCGTTGCTGTTGTCGGCGATGCGGTTGCGGATGAACCGGTTGTCGCTGCCGCCGTCGATGCCGATGCCGGTGCCCCAACCGCCGTCGGCCTGCTCCGGGGTGGCCGGCTGCTGGTTGGCAGCGATCAGATTGCCCGCGATGACGGCGCCCCGCTGCGGGAGCAGCTTCTCCTGATGGTCGGAGTCAGTGGTCAGGCCGACCCGGTTGCCGACCAGGCGGTTGCCGACCACGTACATGTCGCCACTGGCGTTGGTGCCTTCGTAACCGACAGCGTTGAGTTCGGCGATATTGTCCCGCACCGCGATGTGACAGGGCTTGCACTGTCCGACGTAGATCCCCGAGTCGGCCCCGCCTGACGCGTACGAGTGCTCGATGACACCGTTCTGCGCGGAGAACGCGTAGATGCCGTACAGCCCATTGCGGGTCGCGGTCACGTAGGAGACCAGGAACGACTTCAGGAAGGTGACAGGCTCATCGCCGGTGTCGTAGCCCCCGGAACGCCCCGGTAGACCGGCGGCCGCTTTCGTCGAACCGGTGACCAGGACCCCGTTCTGCGTGTTGTTCTCCACGGTCAGGTTCTCCACGGCCACCCCGGGTGCGGTGACGACGATGCCGTTCGGTTGCTGCAACCGCCCGTCGATGACGACCTTGTCCCGGGACTCTCCACGTAGCGTGACACGAGGCGTGGAGACCTTCACCGACTCGTGGTAGACGCCCGGCGCGACCAGCACCAGGTCACCGGGGTGAGCGAGAGACACCGCAGCCGAGATCGTCGGGGCGTCAGCCGGCACTCTGATCGTCACGTGCGCACCATGTGGTCGCCGGCCGTGGCTCGACCCGTCATCGCCGGGCCCGCAGCCCGCCAGTACGCAGGTCAGTGTGCTCAGTAACGCAGCCATCACGCGAAGACGGAGACGAGGCATGGCCTCATCCTGGCATGAAGCCATCCCCCGCGGAGGCCGACCAACTCGCCTTCGCCAGAAGGGATATGGCATTCTCCACACCGTGAGCCGAGCCGACTCCCGTCCATCACGCCGCGCGTTCATCGGTGCCACCGGGGCCGTGGTGACCACCGGGCTCACCGCCGGGTGCGAATCGCCTGCACCTGCGCCAAGCCGGCCCCCTTCCCCCGCGCCAACTACGCGGGTGTCGCCGACCGGCCGCTACCAGGCAGGCATCACGCTCCCGCAACCGGCCCAGCCGAACCTCCTGGCGGTGGTGGCCGACCTCGGCGACGCCGTGGCGATCGGCCCGCTGCTGGCTGAACTCGGCCAGAGCGTTCGCACGCTCACCGCGGGAACCGATCCACGACTGCTGGGCCTGCCGCCGGGCGATCTCACCGTGACGATCGGGGTGGGCCCACGGCTGGTGCGCATGGCCGATCCCTCCCTGCCCGGCGCGGCAGACCTCCCCCGGTTCTCCCGCGAACAGATCGCCCCGCAGGCACGCGGCGGGGACCTGTTGATACAGATCTGCGCCAGCGACCCCTTGCTGTTACCGGTCGTGGCCGCCGCGCTTCTGGGGCAGGCCGGTCACCGGATACGTGAACGCTGGCGGCAGTCCGGACGTCGCGGTCCGAACATCCCCGTGGACAAGGGCATCTCCGCGCCACGAAACCTGCTCGGTTTCATCGACGGCATCGTGGGCCCGCACACAACGGCCGAACTCCAACGTCACCTGTGGCTGGCCGGGCCGGCTCCCGTCGGCGGCGGCACGATCGCCGTAGTGCGGCGCATGGAACTCGACCTGCCGCGGTTCACCGCGCTCTCCGTCGCCGACCAGGAGGCGGTCTTCGGTCGGCGCAGAGCCACCGGCGTGCCCCTCTCCGGCGGGACCGCGGCCTGGGAACCGAACCTCGGCGCCAAAACACCGGACGGGCGCTACCTCGTCCCGGCCGACGCCCACGTCCGCCGGGCCAACCCCAACGTGGTCGGCGTTGGCCTCATGCTCCGCCGCTCCTACAGCACCGACGCGCCCACCCCCGGCCTGCTCTTCATCAGCTTCCAGAACGACATACGCACATTCACCAACACCCTTGCCCGTATGGATGATTCCGACGCACTGCTGCGATTCACCACCACCACCGCCAGCGCAACATTCCTCATCCTCCCCGGCTTCGACCAGCAGCACCCGCTCGGCGCCAAGATGTTCCACTGAACAGGTCGACGACGGCGCCGTGGCCGTCAGCTCGCTGTCGTTGCCGATGGTCGCCGGGCCGAACCCGCGGGCCCACCCCAAGGCAACGAACGCGTCGACGCACGCGGCCTGGAACTTCCACAGGTCCCCGCCGCGTGCCTGCGGGACGGACTGGCCCGCGATGACCTGAAATCGCGCCTGACTTCGATACCGGGACGCTTCGCCAGCCACTCGGCCGGACTGGATGCCTCTCGATCTGGCAGCAGGTCCACCGGCCGTCGCCGCCGACTTCGAGATGCCGAACAGCGGGACGAGCTGGCGCGGGGTCAGGTTCGTGCGCCAGTACGCGGTGACCAGCAGAATCCGGTCCTCCAGCCCGGATCGCCGGCCCCTCAGCGGGAGTTCAGCGGTGACGTCGCCGGCCAACGAGACCTCGAACACGGTCGACCAGCCGGCAACACGGTCCGGTTTACGCACTCCGGCTCGCCGCCAACCCCGGGACACCCGACCCGACGCGTCGTGGTATCTCGCCGATTGACCACTGTTCCCATCGTTTCTGTCCGCTGACGGATAGGCCCAACTGCTAGGGCCTATCCGACCCTGATCCACCGGACAGGCCCTAGGTCTTGGGGCTTGATCGGTGGGGAGGCAGGTGGTCGAGCTCGGCCGCCCAGCGATCGGACCAGCGCACCAGTCCGCGGAGTTCGCCATACGCATCCTGGCCCAACTCGGTTAGCTGGTAGGCGCCGGCTGCATCGCGTTCGACGAGCTGGGTCTCCTGCAGATCGGTGAGGCGCTGGTGCAGCACGCTGGAGGACATGCTGTCGCACCGCTGCTGCAACGGCCGGAAGCCGAGCGGCCCGTCGTGCAGTTCCCACATGATGCGGAGGATCCATCGTCGACCGAACAGGTCGAGCGCGGCCATCAGTGGGCGGCCGGTGGTGGAACCGCGGACGGGCCGGCGGGGCCGTGGCGTTGGCGTCATCCGGGATGCCGTCCTTCTGTGCGTGGTGCGGGGTGGTGCTTCGAAATCAGAAACACTACTCTCCCTGGCGGCGCTTCGAAATACGAAGCACCGCCAGGGAGGAACCCGAACGCCATGGCCATCCGGATCCCACCACTGTCGGCCCCCAATTCCGTGGAGGCGGCGATACTGCGGCGCATGATGCCGAGCGGAGAGGAACCGATCGCCCTCTTCCGCACCTACGCCCGCAACCTCCCCCTCGCCGAGGCATTGCACGGCTGGGGCTCCTATCAGCTCAGCCGCCGACTCAGCCTCGGCCTGCGAGACCGGGAGCTGGTCATCGACCGCACCTGTGCCCGGTGCGGCTGTGAGTACGAATGGGGCGTGCACATTGCCCGCTTTGCCGACCGCGCCGGACTGACCACCGACCAGATCACCTCCCTGACTCATGGATCGAGCGCCGACCCTTGCTGGACCAGCGAACGCGACCGACTGCTGCTCGACACGGCCGACACCCTGCACTCCACCTATGACATCGACGACGCCCTGTGGGAACGGCTCACCGCCGAGTTCAGCTCCGAGCAGATCCTCGACCTGCTGATGCTGTGCGGCTGGTACCACGCCATCAGCTTCACCGCCCGCACCGCCAGGCTCCCGCGGGAAGCTGGCGCCCCGCGGTTCGATACGTTCCGAACGTCCGACGCGGAGGCTGACGGCTGATGAGCGGGCGCGGTCTGCCCGTCGCAATCGTCCGCGCGGGTCTGCGCGAAGGAAGCGGCGGCAGCCCCACCGCGGTGATGGACGAAGCGCCGTTGAGTCACGACGAGCGCCGCCGTGTGCCCGTTCTGATGGGAACATCGCACGCCGTCTTCGTCTCGGTGAACGACAGCCGCCCCAGCGGTCCCGCGGTTTCCCTTCGCCTCTTCACCGCCGAGGGAGATCTGCCCGCCTGCGGCCATGGGACGATCACTGCTCTGGCCTTCCTGTCCGGCCGCGCCAAGGGCCGGGAGTACCGGACCACTTTCCATGCGTCGGGGCGTTTCTTCCCCGGCTGGGCCGTACGAGAGACGACGCACGTGTAGGGCGGTCGCGGTTGCCGGTTCCCGTCCGTTCCCGGTCCGCTCTCGCCGCCCTCGACCCGGACCTCGAACGAATCCGGGCCGGGTGCAGATCGAGGAAATCGTGCCGCTCCACACGGAACCCGTCGGACTCCAGGCGGCGCGCCAGTTCGCCAGCTGCACCGTCGTGCCCCGCGCCCACACTCGCCGAGATGACGACGATCCGCGGGGCGGCGGGATCCTGTGGCTCGGTGTCCGGGAGCGGCGGGAGCACCCGCACATCTGCCGGGTTGTCGCGGTAGGACACAGCTGGTCAGCCTCCTGACGGACGAATGCGACGGGACATTCCGTCGGCTGCCTGAGCGCAGAGCGTGAGGAGCCACCGACCGGCGCGAGGTGCGGCCAGATCGGAGGCCACCGCCGAAACTACTACATGATGTAGAAGTAGGGTGCCGGGAGAACTGTTCGGAACTCGCTCCCGGCAGGGAGAGCGAAGGGGAGGGCTCTGCGGTGACGGGTGCGTCATGGGGGACGGGCGGGCTGGATGCGGGGGCGCTGCTGTCCCGGTACGGTGCGTGGGCTGTGCTGGCGGTGGTGTTCGCAGAGACCGGACTACCGATCCTCGGGGCGTTCCTGCCCGGGGACACCCTGCTGCTGCCGGCCGGACTGCTGTGCGCACCCGGCACGCCAGGCAGAGTGCACCTGTCGCTCCCGCTGGTACTGCTGTGCGCCGGACTGGGCTCGGCCGCAGGGGCACAGACTGGCTTCTGGGCAGGGCGGCGCAGCGGCCGGCTGGCGCTTGCGCACGGGCCGGCGGGGCGTCCACGTCCGGGACTGGAGCGCGCCGAGGCATGGTTCGCGCGTTACGGTCACCGTCGTGCGGTGCTGCTGGGCCGGTTTGTGCCGGTGGTGCGCACCCTGGTGCACCCCGCGGCCGGAATGCTCGGGATGCCCGCGGCGACCTTCACCCTGTGGCAGGTCCTGGCCGGACTGGCCTGGTCACAGTCCTTGGTACTGGCCGGATACGCGCTCGGCTCGGCCGGCAACCACGGGGCGGCATACCTCGCACCCGTGATCGCCGCCGTCCTCGCGGCGGGCATAGTGCCGCCCGTCTGGCAGTGGGGGCGCTCACGACGCGCAGCGCGCGACACCCAGCGGCGGGCAGCGCCATAGCCATCCGTCTCACCGGTGCCTCCGGTGACGGGAGCCGGTTCACCAGGGCGGCAAAGGAGGCGCGGGTTGCCTGGCCCGAGAGTCGGACAACCCAGCCGGTGATCGCGTACATGCCTCGGCCTTCCCTGCGCCCACGCGGTCGGCGTCCGGGGCGGCGGGGGGCGGCCGCACCTCTACAGCATGTAGTAGCTTGACGGGGTGGTCTCGCCTGCCGATGACGTGCTGGGCGGCTGCCGCCTCACGCCCCGCCGCGTCTCGCGTAAGGACGTCTTTCATGCCCCAGGTGCGCCATTGGCTGCGCAGCTCTGTACTTGTCTTCGCCGTGGCGATCATCCTCGGACTGATCGCGGCGCACACCTCCCTGGTCCAGCCCCGTGACCTGCAGCTGGACCGTTCACTGCAGACCGATCTGCGCACCGGCTGGCTCAACACGCCGATGCTGGGCGTCAGTTATGTGGTCTCGCCGGTTGGCGGACTGCTCATTCCGGGCATCTGGACGCTCTGGCTGCTGCCCCGCCTCCACCGCATCCCCGCCCTGGACCGCTTCGGCCCCCTCCAACCACCCGCCCGACCGGACGACGGCGCGGCCCTCGCCAACAGCGTCCCGACGCACGGACCGCGCCCGGGCGCCCACCACGCGTCCCGCTGACAGCATCCATCGTGACCACCCTCGCCCTCAGGCCGCAGTGGCTTGACCCGAACCACCCGATATCCACCTTCGGCCTGCTCGGCACCCTGGCGATCGCCTTCGCCGAACCCGGTCTAATGATCGGCTTCTTCCTGCCCGGTACCTCTCCGGCCGTTCAGCGGTTGTGTCAACCGGTCGGGGCACGCTCATCGGTGATCCATCCCCGAGCCGGCCACCGTCAGCAGCGATGACCTATGCCGTCGATAATTCCGCTATCACGAGAAATCGAGTCGCCCTATGGCTGAAGTGACGCTGTTCCTCCGGGAGTACGCCCGGACCCGCCAGGACGTCGGGGCTATCGCTCCGAGCGGCGCACGGCTCGGCAAGGCCCTCACCCGGTATGTGATCCCGAGCCCCGGCCGCTCTCGCGCGGTGCTGGAGGTGGGGCCCGGTACCGGAGCGGTGACCCGCCACATCGCCGCCTCACTCGGCCGGCTGGACACCCTGGACCTGGTCGAGGCCAACCCGCGCTTCGCCACCCTGCTGCGCGGGACGTACGGCCGTGACCCGAGGCTGCGGGTCCTCACCGGCCTGGTGCAGGAACACGAACTCGGCGTCTACGACACGATCGTGTGCGGTCTGCCGTTCGCCAACTTCGACGCCCGGACGACGGCGGACATATTCGACCGGCTGCTCGGATCGCTTCGCCCCGGCGGCACCCTGTCCTTCTTCGGATACGTGGGCGGTGCGACCGTGCGCCGGACGCTCGCCGCCGGAGCGGACCGCGAGCGCACCCTCGCCGGACAGGGGGTCATGCGCAACATCCTGCGCCGACACGCGTTCCGTACCGAGATGGTGCTGGGGAACCTGCCGCCGGCCAGGGTCCATCATCTGGCGCCCGTCGGTACACCCGCTCACGCCGGGCGGGACGGCTCCTGCACCTGCCGCGACGCGCCCTCCTGAACGATCCGGCGCAGCGCAGCCGCCGCGGCGTCGTCCAGCACGGCCCCGAGCACCGCACCCTCGATCATGCCGGCGGTGCTCGGGAAGCGCGCGACAACGTCCAGCCCGGCACGGCCAGTTCACCGGCCGCATCCGCGTACCGTTCGAGCAGGCCGAGCAACTCACCCTGATCGACGTCGCGGTAGGCCACCACGATCTGGACTGGGCTCCGCACTGGTCGCTGCCGGTGCACTCGGTGCGCTGGACGGCTTCTTGGGCAACGCCTGTTGACCACCTGCGCGGTCCTGCTCCTGGTGGCGGCCGTGACGGCCGTTGTGCGTCATGACGGGTTGGGGACGGATCTCGTCTGGTATGCGCCGTACAGCCGGCCGCCAACCGTCACGCCGATCGCAGACGCCGCCTCCCGCGCACCGCTGAGGGCGCGGCAGCGCTCGGTATCGTCCTGGTCGCGCTGCTCGAATGGATGGCCCTCGGCCTGTCCCCAGCCCGCGACTGGCTCATGGTCGGCTGTGTCGTGCTGGCACTGGCCGTCGCGCTCATCGCCGCGGTCGCCGTCCGGCTGCACATTCGCCACCAAACCGAGAAGCCGCAGGGCCGCCCACTGTCCCCGGAAGGCGTGGGCGACGCCTGGTTCACCTCGCTCGGCGTCATGACCAATCCCGCTGTTTCGCTTGGCACTAGGGCCTGTCCGGTGGATCATGGCCGGGTCCGCGGCGTCTGGCACGGCACTCCCCCAGCTAACGCTGGGAGGTGCCCCCACGCCGCGTTGCCGAAACGTCCCAATAGCTCCGCTATCAGGCCGCTCCGGCGCCTTGCGATGCACCGCACCAGACGCCGCGGCCTATCCGACCCTGATCCACCGGACAGGCCCTAACCGTGTCGTGGTCAGTTGCCCTGGGGACTGGGCGACGCGCTGATCTGCTTGGCGTAGGTCTGGGTGTACTTCGGGATCAGCGCCTCGATCCGGTTGACGTAGTTCTGCGTCTCGGGAATCTGCGGGATGCCGTGGGCCTTGAGCACCGCGCCGGGGCCCGCGTTGTAGGCGGCGAGCGCGAGCTGGGTGGGGTCGCCTGGGATGCCCTTGACCTCCTTGAACAGGTGGCACATGTAGGCGCCCTGGGCCGGGATGGCGTCGGCTGGGTTCCACACGTCGGCCTTGCCGTCGCCGGTGTGGTCCTTGCCCCACTCCGCCCAGGTCGACGGGTAGAACTGCGCGATGCCCTGGGCTTGGCCGGAGTCCGCCTGCGGGTTCCAGTGGCTCTCCGCGTCGAGTTGCGCGGCCAGCATCGGAACGCTCAGCTCCGGGCAGGTCTTGGTGGCCGACTGCACGGTCGCCAGATACTGAGGGGGAATAGCGGGCAGTGCGGGCGGCCGGGTCAGCCACCAGACGACGCCGAGGGCGGCGACGACTACGAGTACGGCTCCGAGGGTCAGGCCCACCAGACACCCTCGGCGGCCGGAGCGCCTGATTTTCATCTCCGCCGGAGAAGCGCGGTACGTCGTAGCGGGCGACGACACCCCCCAGGAGGAACGTGCGGGCTGCCGACCTTGTCGCCATACCCGGACGCTGTCCGTCGCTCCGGCTTGCTGCTCTTGCACGTGCCCATTCCGTCCGATCGGTCCATCCGGTTGATGTGTCGATAACCGGTGGGACGCATTGAGCTCCACGATAGTTGCAAGATCGCGCAATAGAGCAAGCGTCTATGGGAATCGCCACACGAGGGAACCGACCGCGGCCGCCTGCCGCGATACCGCCACCAGCGCCCCATATGCGAGGTTTCCGGCCCGGGTGGCCAGAGAGAGCCCTTCGGCGGATGCTATCCGGATTACCTGTGTGCCGGGAGGCTGCGGAGAGGTGCTCGACGGCCACGCCGAGCGGCCCCTGCGCCGTAGGACCGCACCGTCTCGCACACCACGTCTGCATCCGGGCTGCCGACGAGTGGATCGACGCCCACGCCCACGCCGTCGGCGACGCCGACTTGCCCGGTGACGGTCACCGGTGATTCCCAAACGCACTTGAGGCAGGACTGCCGGGCAACGGCGGGCGAATGTAGCGAACTTGATACACCGGGCCAGGATCCCCACGAGATCAGGACGGGAATGAAATCCAGCAACAGTCAACCACTTGCGCAATTGAGAAAGTCGGAGGCGAACAGATGGCTGACAGGGTCAGCGGTGTCGTCCGGTGGTACAACCAGGCACGAGGTGTGGGATACGTCGACGGGGACGACGGCCGCGAGATCAGGGTGGACAGTCGCGTCATCGAGGACGGAACCTTCGTTGTCGAAGGGCTGCGGGTGACCTACATTCCCGTGGAAGACGAGAGCGGCTGGCACGCCGAACACCTGAACATCGCCAAACACTCTCCGGGAGCCACCGACCACGAGTGACCCATACCAGCTGCCGTCTCGGGGCACGGGCGAGCCCGTTCGCCCCGAGACGGTGACCGACCAGCCTGAGCCCGCGCCGGGGGCCTGGGCCACTTCGCGCAATGCGCTCTCGGGCCGGACCAGGTGGAAGAACTCACGAGAGCCACGTAGGGCACCCTCAAGTGATCAACGCACCACCCACGGACGATCATGTCGTCGTGGAGGCACAGGTGCGTGACTACGGGTTTTCGCCGGCCCAGCAGGATGAGATCTGGAGACGCTGGCGCGAGGGGGATTCCTTCAGCTTGATGGGTCGGGCGCTCGGGGCGCCGATGCACCATGTCCGCCAGTTTCGGTACCAGAGCGGCAGCGTCCGCCGGGCTCCGCAGCAGCGGCCGATACGACATTTGACCGGCGGTGAACGCGAGGAGATATCCCGGGGGTATCGCAGCCGGTGAATCGGCCCGGCGGCCGGCCAAGCGACTGGGCAGATCGCCCTCGACCGTCTCCGCGAGATCGCGTGCAACGGAGGCCGGGACCACTACCGGGCTGCGCCCGCAGACGCGGCCGCCTACACGCGTGGGCGCCGCCCCAAGCAGGCCAAGCTGCCCCAACAGCCCGCTCTGCGGGCGCTGGTGGAGGCCGAACCGGCCCTGTGCCGGTCGCCCGAGCAGATCGCGGGCTGGCTGCGACGGCAGTTCCCGGGCGACGTCCCATCGACGACGACATCGCGGTCCTCGCCGACGACGTCCGGTACGGACTTCGCGCCCTCGACGCCGAAGTGCCCCCGCCTGCCTACTGACACACCCCACGTCGGAAGTACTGACATCAGATGTCGGAACCCACTGACGTTCTCGCGTCGCCCGACAGGAGAAGCCGACCGCGGCCGGGGAGCACGGTCCAGTCACGAGGTGTGTCAAGACTTCGCCAAGCAGTTGCGTGATCTCGCAACTATGCCGTTATGCTTCTGGAGGTTTGAAGAAGGCACCTCGTTCGGTGAGGCGTCTGCACGGACACAGGCCACTGACCCCACGACGTCGAGAGACGCCCAGGTTCAGGACAGGTCTCCCCGGCCTAAGGGGTGACCCCAAGTGGCTTCCCCCACAGGTGGAATACGCCGTGCAGTGCCAAAGCTCTGACGAGTTGGGGTGAACCGGTCATCGGGACCGGTCTGCTCCTTGCCGCGTCGTCCAGCGCCCGCGTGCGCTCCGGCCGGGAGGAGGCGAGAGACATGGACTGCAGTTGCAGTAGTCCGGGCCACAGTAGGCCCGTCATCCGGATTCTTATGTCTTTCTCGACCTCCGGTACGCGGTAACCACCTCTCCCGCGCGCACTCGCATCCTCGTCCCAGGCACCCGTACGGCCTTCGCCGTCCCGGGCGGCCGGGCTGCGCGCTCGCAGGGGGGATGACTGCCGCGCGCCCTCAACGCCTCTCCCCATCGGGGGGATTGGGAGGCCCGCCATGACCAGCCTGATCAACGACAAGACCATTCCGGCGCCGCGCAGCGCAGTCCTCGACGACGCGCACGTGGGCGACATCCGCGGTGCGCTCGGCACCATCCGACACGACGACACCGGCGAGCGCCGGGGCCTGTCCGCCAAGCTCAAGACGCTGCTGGCGATAGTCGGCCCTGGCCTGATCGTGATGGTCGGCGACAACGACGCCGGAGCCTTCGCCACGTACGGCCAGGCCGGGCAGAACTACGGCACGCAGCTGCTGTGGACCCTGCTCCTGCTGATTCCCGTTCTGTACGTGAACCAGGAGATGGTGCTGCGCCTCGGCGCCGTGACCGGGGTGGGGCACGCGCGGCTGATCCTGGAGCGGTTCGGGAAGTTCTGGGGAGCCTTCTCCGTCATCGACCTGTTTCTGCTCAACGCGCTAACGCTGGTGACGGAGTTCATCGGCATCACGATGGCCGCCGACTATCTGGGGCTGCCGAAGGCCGCCTCGGTGATCCTGGCCGCCGCGATCATCATCGCCTCCGCGTTCACCGGCTCCTTCCGCCGCTTCGAGCGGATCGCCGTCGCGCTGTGCGCCGCCTCGCTGCTCCTGGTCCCGCTCTACTTCATGCTCCACCCCAAGACGTCGCAGATGGCGCACGACTTCGTGGTCCCGGTCATCCCCGGCGGCAGTGGCGAGCTGGCGACCGTGATGCTGCTGATCATCGGCATCGTGGGCACCACGGTGGCACCCTGGCAGCTGTTCTTCCAGCAGTCGTACGTCATCGACAAGCGCATCACCCCGCGCTTCATGAAGTACGAGAAGGTCGACCTGTGGATCGGCATCGCGGTCGTGATCGTCGGCGCGGCCGCCCTGATGGGCCTGGTCGCCGCCGCGTTCGCCGGGACGAAGGGGTTCGGGAACTTCACCGACACCTCGGGCCTGATCACCGGCATCTCGGCCAAGGCCGGCAAGGTCGCCGGTGTCCTCTTCGCGATCGCCCTGCTGGACGCCTCGATCATCGGCGCGTTCGCGGTGTCGCTGTCCACCGCGTACGCGATCGGCGACGTGTTCGGGATCAAGCACTCGCTGCACCGGGGCGTCAAGGGCGCCAAGGGCTTCTACGCCGTCTACGCCGGCCTGGTCGCCGCCGCTGCCACGATCGTGCTGATCCCCGGCTCCCCGCTCGGTCTGCTGACTCAGGGCGTGCAGACGCTCGCCGGGGTCCTGCTGCCCTCCGCCTCCGTCTTCCTGCTGCTGCTCTGCAACGACAAGCAGGTGCTCGGGCCGTGGGTGAACGGGCCCAAGACCAACGCCTTCACCGCGGCGGTGGTCGGAGTCCTGGTGTCGCTGTCGATCATCCTGACCGCCTCGGTGCTCTTCCCGGACATCAGCGCGGGCGCCATCCTCGACATCATGGCCGGCTGCGGTGTCGCCGGGGTGCTGGCCGCCGGCTACGCCTTCACCCGTCGGCGGACCGCCACCAAGGAAGACCCGATCGACCGCACCGGCCGCGACAACTGGCGGATGCCCCCGCTGGAGACCCTGACCCGGCCGGCCATGTCCACCGGCCGCAAGATCGGCATGGGCGCCCTGCGCACCTACCTGCTCATCGCGATGATCCTGGTCGTCATCAAGATCGTCCAGGTCGCCCTCGGCAACTGACCCACGGGCGGCGGGCACCACGCTCCGCCGCCCCACAGGCGGGCCACCGCCGCCGAGATTCCGGCTGCAGGCCACCCGCCACATCACCGGGCGGCCCATGGCATCCCCGCCCGACGTCCATTCCTTCCCGCCCGGGAACGCGCCCCGCACGGAGGTGTATTACCCATGTCCGTCCTGACCACCTTCCACGTCCCCTTCATCGGCCACCACCCGGCCCGCAAGCTCGGCGCCGTGCGGCCGGTACTCGCCCGTGTACTGCACCGGCTCGCCGACAGCCCCCTGGACAGCACGGCCATCCGCGTCGCCCCCGGCCCGGCAGCCGCCCGAGTCCCCACGCCCGCCGAACGTGGTCCGGCCCGGCCGCACGCCCACTGGCACACCGTCAACGGCCCCGACGGCCGGTCCCGCCTCGAAGCCACCTGGCACTAACGGCCCCGCGCACACCGAACCCGGGAGGGGGCACCGGCCTGCCCCGACCTGGGAACGCCACGGCGCACCTGGCCTGATCCGGCCTGCCCCTCTCCCTGGAGCCCGCTGCCCGCCGTTCCGCACCGGCGCCGGCGGGCGGCTCGCCCCTGCGTCCGATGGTCCAAGCACGGCTGTCGTCAACGTATCGACCCCGAACGTATCGACCAGACAGGAGCCGACATGGCCCTGAGCCACCGCACCGCCAACCGCGTCCACGACGACGGAAAGCCCGCGCCCGCACCACAGGGGCGTAGCAGGATCAGGCCCGTCCCGCAGTCACCGAACCTCCCCGCGGCCGCGGAGTCGCCCCAGGCTCCGGTGTACCGGGTGGAGGGCCTCACCGTCGACTGCGGCAGTCGCCGGGCCTCGATACTGGGGCGTCAACTCGACCTCACCTGCATGGAGTTCGAGCTGATCGCGCATCTCACCGCTCACCCCGACCGGGTCTACACCCGATGCCAGTTGATGGAACTGGTGTGGCAGCAGACGCCCGCAGGCGACCTGCGTACCGTCGACGTCCACATCGCCCGGCTGCGCCGCAAGCTCGGCCCGCACTGCCGGGGACTCATCCGTACCGTGCGTCAGGTCGGCTACGCGTTGAGCCCGCGGCTGACGCCGTGGCCCCGCTTGCAGAACACCACCTGACCACCCCTCCCACCACTTCCCGACCAGAAGTGACCCACGAGGTACCCATGCGATTCCTGCCCCGTCCACATGCGAAGAAGAGCGGACCGCCCACCACCCCGGCCCCGGCTCTCGCCACGATCCACATCCACTGCGACCACCCGGCCGCGACCAAGGTACGCGCGCTGTGCGTGCTGGCCCTCACCCAACCCGGCGCCCACCTCCAGGCCCTGCACGCCAGCCGGCACGGCGCCACCGTGTACCTGCGAGCGACGGTCGCCCTGGACGGCCCGGACACCGGCCCCCTGGACCACCTCGTCGACCAGCTCTCCCGCGTGCCGTACGTACGCGATCTGCACTGGCACCAGTGCCGCACCCCGGCACCCGGTACCCACGCACACCAGCGGGGAAGGGGCGCGGCCGATGCATGCTGTCCAGGAGCCTGACGTGGTGCTCGTCCCCGTCCGCACGGCGACCGCGCCTTTCGCGGATGCCGAAGTCGGCGCCATGGTCGCCATGTTGAAGACGCTGGCCGGACCTATCCGGATCCGGCTGCTACAGGCCCTGGCGCTGCAGGAACTCTCGGTGGGGGAACTGACGGAGCGCGTCGGCGCGCACTACGCCGCCGTCTCCCAGAGCCTGGCCCGGCTGCGGGCGGCCGGCCTGGTCACGGTGCGCCGCGACGGCAACCGCATGCTCTTCCGCACCACCAACCCACACCTGCCGTCCCTGCTCGCCACCGTCCTGCACCTGGCGGCGCACGCTACGCCGCCAGAGCCGGGCAGCCTTGGTGATCACTGCTGAGGGGATGAGACAGCGCGTGGCGCGCCGGCCGTGAGGCCAGGGCGCGTTCCGCTGTCCGGTGGGTGTTCGCCCGTTCTCCGCCGGGGTGATTCCTGAAGTTTCCCGGGGGTGGTTCGCTGTGTCCCGCACGGCGCGCGTGCGGGGCGACGGAGGTGGTGCCGATGGCGGGTGAAGGCGGATTCCCCTCGCGGGCGGTGTGGCGGCGGCCCGGTCTGCGGTGGGTGGATGTGCTGGTGGCGGCCGCGCTGGTGGCGCTGCTGTACGGGCTGCTGAGGCTCGCGCCTGGCCTGAACGCACCGTTCCTGCCGAGCCAGGCACCGTCCTCGGTCTCGACGGACCCGTCGCATCTGCCGTACTACGCGGTGCGCTCGCTGCTGCGGATGTTCGCCGCGCTCGTCGCCTCCGTCGTGTTCACGTTCGTCTATGCCACGGCGGCGGCGCGGCTGCGGCGGGCGGAGAGGGTGCTGCTGCCGGTGCTGGACATCCTGCAGTCGGTGCCGGTGCTCGGGTTCCTCTCCGTCACCGTGACGGCGTTCATCAACCTCTTCCCCGGTTCAGAGCTCGGCCTGGAGTGCGCGTCGATTTTCGCGATCTTCACGGCGATGGCGTGGAACATGACGTTCGCGTTCTACTACTCGCTCATGTCGCAGCCGCGCGATCTGGACGAGGGCTCGCGGGTGATGCGGTTGACGAAGTGGCAGCGGTTCTGGCAGCTCGATGTGCCCTCGGGGATGATCCCGTTGGTGTGGAACGGGATGATGAGCTTCGGCGGGGCCTGGTTCTTCCTCGCCGCCTCGGAGTCCATCAGCGTCCTGAACCACACCTACGCGCTGCCGGGCATGGGCTCGTACGCCGCCGCGGCGATCGGCAAGGGCGATCTCGGCGAGGTCGGCATCGCGGTCGCGGTGATGGTGCTGATGGTCATCGGCGTGAACGTGGTGTTCTGGCGGCCGATGGTCGCCTGGTCGGAGCGGTTCCGGGTGGAGGAGTCCGAGGCCGCCGAGCGGCCCCGCAGTCTGGTGCTGGATGTGCTGCGGCGCTCCAGCGTGCCGGAGCTGATCGGGCGTCCGCTGCGGCCCGCGGGCCGGGCGCTGGAGCGGTGGACGCGGCCGTTCGGGCTGGCCGAGCACCCCCTGGCACGCCCGGCGGTGCGCGAACGGACCGGGGACGTGTTCTTCGCGGGTGCGGTGGCCGTCATCGTGCTCTTCGGAGCCTGGAAGGCATTGGGCTATGTGCAGTCCACAGTGGGCCTGGCGGAGTTCGGGCATGCCTTCGCGGTTGGCGCGGCCACCTTCGGCCGGGTGGTGCTGCTGCTGATCGTCGCCACGGCCGTGTGGGTACCGATCGGTGTGTGGATCGGTATGAATCCGAAGGTCACCCGATTCGCGCAGCCGGTGGTCCAGGTGCTGGCGAGCTTCCCCGCGAACTTCCTGTTCCCGTTCGCCACGGCCCTGTTCGTGGCCTGGGGCATCTCGATGGACATCGGCTCGGTGCTGCTGATGGCCCTGGGCGCGCAGTGGTACATCCTGTTCAACGTGATCGCCGGGGCCTCGGCGATCCCCTCCGACCTGCGTGAGGCGATGACCGGCTTCCAGGTCGGCGGGACGCTGCGCTGGCGGTCGTTCATCCTGCCCGCGATCTTCCCGTACTACGTGACCGGCGGCATCACCGCGGCGGGCGGGGCCTGGAACGCCTCGATCGTCGCCGAGGTCGTCGCCTACGGGCAGCACCATCTGACCGCCACCGGCCTGGGCGCCTACATCGCCCAGGCCACCAGCACCGGCGACTTCCCCAAGATCCTGGTCGGCATCGTGGTGATGGCCGTGTACGTGGTCGGACTCAACCGGCTGCTGTGGCGCCGCCTTTACCGACTGGCCGAAACCCGGTACGCGATGTGACACCGGCCCGTCCGCGTGGCCTGACCGACCGTGTGACCTGACAGAAGCCCTTCTCCCGCGAGGCAGCCGCCATGACCACCACCCCGCAGCGCAGCACAACCCCGGCCGACGAGGGTCGGCCGGTCATCATCGAGGCCGACTCGGTCACCAAGACGTTCTCCACTCCCGACGGGCGCGCACTGCCGGTGCTGGAGGGCGTGAGCTTCCAGCTGGCCGAAGGCGAGATCGTGGCCCTGCTGGGCAAGTCCGGGTCCGGGAAATCCACCTTGCTGCGCTGCGCCGCGGGGCTGATCAGTCCCTCGTCCGGCAGCGTGGCCTACCGGGGCACGCCGCTCAACGCCGCGAGTCCCGGGGTCGCGATGGTCTTCCAGTCCTTCGCGCTGCTGCCCTGGCTGACGGTGCAGCAGAACGTGGAGCTGAGCCTGCGGGCCCGCGGAGTCGGCAAGGAAGAACGGCGGGAGCGGGCGCTCAAGGCGATCGACCTGATCGGTCTGGACGGCTTCGAGGGCGCGTACCCCAAGGAACTGTCCGGTGGGATGCGCCAGCGGGTCGGGTTCGCCCGCGCACTGGTCGTCGAGCCCGACGCGCTGCTGATGGACGAACCGTTCTCCGCCCTGGACGTACTGACCTCGGAGAACCTGCGCAGCGAACTGGTGGGCCTGTGGGAGGGCCACGAGGCCCCGGTGAAGTCGATCCTGATCGTCACCCACAACATCGAAGAAGCCGTTCTGCTGGCCGACCGCATCCTCGTGCTGTCCTCCAACCCGGGCCGCATCCTCGCCGAACTCACCGTCGACCTGCCCCGCCCCCGCGACCGCCGCACCCCCGCCTTCGAAACCCTCGTCGACAACGTCTACGGACTGCTCACGGGCCGTGAGCAACGGCCCCCCGAGCCGGCCGTGGCAGGTGAGAAGGCGGCGCGACCGGCAGCCACCCCGACCACGGTCCCGCTGCCCCAGGCATCGGTGGGCGGACTGGCCGGTCTCCTGGAGATCCTGCTCGCCCGGGGCGGCGAGGACGGCCTGGCCGAGATCTCCGACGAACTCAACTTCGAGATCGACGACCTGCTGCCGCTCGTGGACGCCGCCGTGATGTTGGGCCTGGCCACCGTCAGCGACGCCCGCCTCGCCCTCACCGACGAAGGCCGCGCCTTCACCGCCGCCGACATCCTCACCAGCAAACAGCGCTTCGCCCGCCTGGCCGCCACCCGCGCCCCACTCGTACGCGCCATCGCCCAGGCGCTGGCCGCCACCGACGACGGCACCCTGCGCGAAAGCTTCTTCCTCGACCTGCTGCAACGCGGCTTCTCCGCCGAAGAGGCCCGCCGCCAACTGGACATCGCCATCGACTGGGGCCGCTACGGCGAACTGTTCGACTACGACGCGGACGACCGCCAATTCGTACGCGAACCAGGCGAGCCCGCGAAACCCTGACTGATACGGGTCCGGGCTGGAGCCGGCGGCCGCCTGTGGGACGGCGCGGTGCTGGGCCGCTGGAGGGCTTGCCCTGGCGCGCCGCAGCGCCAGGCGTTCCGATCATGCACGTTGTGCCTAGTTTGGGAGGGTGGAGCGTGTCGTGCATCTGGCCGGTCTTCTTCGGCGGCCGCTGGTAGGCGGTGACGGCGAGGTGGTCGGCCGTCTGTCCGATCTCATCGTCCGGCTGCGCGGCCGGGACTATCCCCTGGTCACCGGCCTGGTGGCGCGTGTGGCAGGGCGCGAGGTCTTCCTGCCCTCCGAGCAGGTGGCGGACCTGGAGGGGCAGCAGATCAGTCTGGTCAGCCCTCGGGTCGACCTGCGGCACTTCGAACGGCGCGAGGGCGAGGTGCTGCTGCGCGCCGACGTGCTCGGTCACCGGGTGATCGACGTGGCCGACGTCGAACTGGTCCGGGCGTACGACATCGAACTGGAGCAACGGCCCGACGGGTGGGTGCTCACCTGCCTGGACACACGCCGGCCACCGCGTTTGCGGGGCGTCCTGGGCGGACGCGGCGGGCAGCCCGACTGGCGGGACTGGAAGTCCTTCGAGCCGCTGATCGGGCACGCACGGTCCGCCCGGGTACGAGGGCCGTTCGCGCGCCTGGGGCGGCTCAAGCCCGCAGACCTCGCCGATCTGCTGGAGGAGGCCAACCGCACCGAGTCGCACGAGATCCTCCAGACCGTGCACGCCGACCCCGAGCTGGAAGCCGACGTGTTCGAGGAGTTGGAGCCGGACTCGCAGCTCCGGCTGCTGCGCGAGCGGACCGACGCCGAGATCGCCCAGGTCATCGCCCGGATGCGTGCCGACGACGCCGCGGATGCGATCAACGAGCTGCCGCAGGGGCGCAGACAACCGGTCCTGGACGCCCTCCCGGCCGGACAGCGCACCAAGGTGCTGACCCTGATGGGCTTCAACCCTTCCAGCGCGGGCGGGCTGATGGCTCTCGACGTCCTCACCGCGGCGGGGAGCAGCACCGTCGCCTCTGCACTGCGGGCGACCGGCGAGGCCAGGACCCTCCAACCCGAGGCGCTGACCAGCGTCTACGTGGTCGGGGAGGAGAGGCGACTGCGCGGTGTCGTCACCCTCGTGGAACTGCTCCAGACCGACCCGAAAACCCGACTGGAAGATGTCACGGACCGTGATCCGGTACGGGCCGGCCCCGACACCGATGTCGAAGACGTCGCCTTGCTCATGACCGACTACAACCTGCTCACGGTGCCGGTCGTCGACGACGAAGACCGCATCCTGGGCGTCATCACCGTCGATGACGTGCTCGACGCCGTCATCCCCGAGGACTGGCGCCGACGCGAGCCCGCCCCACGCCCGCCCCACCACGCGCAAGAGCCCGCCCCCGGCCCACCGCCGCACGACACACCGCCCCACTCATGAGCGACCACAACCGGCCCCCTGGCGGCCCGGAACATCCGGAACGCCCCAAGCGGCCCGACCGCCCGAAGCCTCCGCCCCCTCCAGAGCCGCCGGGCCGTGCGGAACAGCCCGGCCGTCCGGAGCCGCCGACCCGCCCCGGACCGCAGCGGCCCGGCCCTCCCGGCGGCATCGAGCGTCCCCGCCTACCGGAGAAGCCACCCTCGCCGAAGCCGAAGCCGAAGCCTCCGCCGACACCGCCGGAGCACGGCGCCGAGCACCCGGCGAAGAAGCCCGTCGCTCGCCCAGCGGCACCGCCCCACCCGCCCAGGCCCAGCACCGCACACGACGAGGCCCACCTCGGCGAGATCCAGGGCGCCTTCGGCCGCGTCCCGCGCGAACACGCCGAAGAACGCCCGGGTTTCAAGGCCCGGCTCCTGACCCTCTTGGCGATCGTCGGCCCCGGCATCATCGTGATGGTCGGCGACAACGACGCCGGCGGCATCGCCACCTACGCCCAGGCCGGCCAGAACTACGGCTACTCGCTGCTGTGGGTCCTGCTCCTCCTCGTCCCGGTCCTGATCGTCAATCAGGAGATGGTGGTGCGGCTGGGCGCGGTCACCGGCGTCGGCCACGCCCGGTTGATCATCGAGCGGTTCGGCCGCTTCTGGGGCTGGTTCAGCGTCGGCGACCTGTTCCTGCTGAACTTCCTGACCCTCGTGACGGAGTTCATCGGCATCTCGCTGGCCGCCGGCTATCTCGGTGTCTCGGACTACGTCGTCGTGCCGATCGCCGCCGTCGTACTGATCGCCGTGGCCGCCAGCGGCTCCTTCCGCCGCTGGGAGCGCGCCATGTTCGCCTTCATCGCGGCCAGCCTGCTGCTGATCCCGCTGACCTTGATGTCGCATCCCCGATGGGCCCATGCCGCCCACGACTTCGTCGTACCGAGCATCCAGGGCGGCATCAGCAGCGAGGCGGTCCTGCTGATCATCGCGATCGTGGGCACCACCGTCGCCCCCTGGCAGCTGTTCTTCCAGCAGTCCAACGTGATCGACAAGCGCATCACGCCCCGCTTCATCGGCTACGAACGCGCCGACACCGTCATCGGCTCCCTCGTCGTCGTCCTCGGCGCGGCGGCCCTGATCGTGACCGCCGACTTCGCCGCCCGGGGAACCAGCGCACACGGCAACTTCACCGACGCCGCCGGAGTCGCCGAAGCCCTGGCCCGCCATGACGACATCCTCGGCACGCTGTTCGCCATCGTGCTGCTGGACGCCAGCATCATCGGCGCCGCAGCCGTGACCCTCGCCACCAGCTACGCCTTCGGCGACGTCTTCAACCTCCGCCACTCCCTGCACCGCGGCTTCCGCGAAGCCAAACCCTTCTACGCCTCCTACAGCCTGCTGGTCCTGGTGGCCGCCGCCATCGTCCTCATCCCCGGCGCACCACTGGGCCTGATCACCGAGGCCGTCCAAGCCCTGGCCGGGCTACTACTGCCCTCCGCCAGCGTCTTCCTGCTCCTCCTGTGCAACGACCCCGAAGTCCTCGGCCCCTGGGTCAACCGCCGCTGGCTGAACGTCCTCGCCACCGTCATCATCGCCGTCCTGCTCATGCTCTCCGGCACCCTGATGGCCACCACGCTCTTCCCCTCCATCAACGTCGCCCAGCTCACCATCTGGCTCGCGATCACCCTGGTCACAGCCCTGATCGCCACCGCCATCGCGCTACGGGTCACCCGGCGCCGCACGCCCGCACCCCCGGCTCCCGCGATGTCACACGCCGAGAAACTCGCCTGGCGCATGCCGCCGCTGGCGCTCCTCAAGCCCGTGCAGTGGTCCGCCGGCACCCGACTCGGCATGACCGCCCTGCGCGGATACCTGATCCTCAGCGCCCTGCTCCTGCTCCTCAAGGCGATCCAGCTCGGCAGCGCCTGACCCACTCTCCCGCAGCGGCGTCAGCCGCCGGCACCTCCGCACTCGCGAGCGGCCTCGACAAGCAGCCGCACGGCCTCCTCCGGCAGATCGAGATGCTGGACGATCCACCGCACGTCACGGCCATGAGTGGCCAGCACCCAGGCGGCATAGAACCGATTCGGATCAGGAGCATCAGGGCCCACCAGCCACGGCCGGACGCCGCCGGCCGGGAAACCTTCAAGCGCCTCGGCACTGAACCACGCCTCGCCGCTCCGCCCCGGCCCTCGCGTAGGCCGGCGCCGCCGATCGCGCCGGCGCAGCACGTGCCACACCTCGCCGAACACCACCAGCACGGCAGCGGCGGAGCCGAGCAGTACGCCGCTGATCACAGGGCGCTGCCCGGGAGTGGCGAGAACGAGCACCAACAGCTCGGCACCAGCCACGACCAGAACCGCCACCATGGCCATGACCTCGGCATTCCAACGGCGGGGCACAATCCTCATGGCCGATCTGTCCTCATGGCGTCTCACCTTCCCCTCCCATCGTGGCTCTCAGGCGCCTCCCGTGTCGTGACAGCGGCCCGGCGGGCGATCCCGACAGCGGGGTCTCAGCGATGCACACGCCATCGCACGCTCCACGCGAGCGGCCACTCAAATAGCAACTCTGGAGTGTGGGTGCACGACCGATGTGCATGTTCCCCAGCCTCGGTTCGACCGCCGGGCCTTGCTGCTGCTCCTGGACAACCGCAAGCGCCTGCTGCTGTGTGGGGCGTGTTGTCACGGGTGGACGGTTCCGTAGGTCCTTCTCGATGCGGGAGCCAATTTCCTGGAGCAGGCCAAAGGCTTTCTCCACGGGTCCCGGAAACGACCTCTCGATGGCTTACCTGAACTACGACCAGGGCCTGAACTATGTCCGAGTCTCGTGACAGACGTGCGCCGGTCGTCTTCACGCCGAGCCCAGCCGGCCAGCACAACGTCGGCCCCCGACGGCGGCCCGATCTGCACCTGCCTCCGGAGCGCCTGATGCGCTGCCGTCGGCTTGCACGTACGCGAGGCGGCTGTCGCCCGTGCCGAGGAATCGCGGGGCAACGTCACGCGGCCGTCGCCCCCTGGAGACAAACAATAAAGTCCCGGCAGTAGCAATGATTTCAGCTATTTCACCCGAGTCGTACTGCCCGTTGGATGTCGCCTATCCCGATGCTCGGGCATCGACAGGGCGACTATCCGGTCGGCCAACCGGCCCTGGCGCCAGCGAGGTCCGCGGGCCGACCGGTGTTCGTTGATCGAAGGAGAAGTCCATGCGGAACCTGCGAAGGCCGGCCACGACAGTGGCCGCGCTGGTGATGGCGGCGTGATCAGCGGGGCGGTGGTCGGTTTCCCGAGTGGTGACGGAACCCGTCGGAGTGGACAACCCTGCCGTGCTGGCGACCCCGGTGGGGAGGTGCGGCCGTCCGGCGAATCGCGATCAGAGCCGCATCGTCGGCGAGGCGCCCTCCGACGTGGGCGAGGAGATCGCGCCGGATGTGGTGCAACAGCGCGGCGGGGCTGTGGTCCGTCCACTGGGCGGCCCGTTCGGTGAACGGATAGAACCTTCCGGCTTGATCACGGGCCTCGACGACGCCATCGGTGTAAAGCAGAAGGGTGTCACCGGGCTCGAAGGAGAACACATCCGAGGTGAAGTCGGTCGGCTCGCTCCGGCCCACCCCCAGCGGGGGTGCGGGGTGCACCGGAACGGTGACCGCCTCGCCCGGCCGAAGCAGCAGCGGAGGCGGGTGGCCACAGCTGGTCATCCGGGTGATGGAGTCCTCGTCGGGGACCTCCAGCAGCAGCGTGGTGGCAAAGCGTTCTCCGGCCTCCTCGGCCGGCTCGAAGTCGGCCAGGTAGCGGCCCACGCTCGTCTCCAGGCCGGCGGCCAGCGCCGGAAGAGTGGTGTGCTGATGGGCGGCCTCACGGAAGGCGCCGAGCAACAGAGCGGCCTCACCGATGGCGGACAAGCCCTTGCCTCGCACGTCCCCGATCATCACCCGGGTCCCGTGCTCGGTGCGGGTGGCCGCGTAGAGGTCACCGCCGATCTGGGCCTCGTCCTCGGCGGCCAGGTACAGACAGGCGACCTGCAGCGGGCCGATCCGGTCCGGCAGCGGCCACAGCAGGACGTGCTGTGCTGCCTCGGCGACCGAACGCACCTGGGCCAGCTCCCGCCGGTGCCGCTCGCGTATCACGCAGAAGATCGCGATGAGGGTCGACAGGACCGCCAGGGCGATGATCTGCACGATTATGTTCCGGGAGAGCAGTGCGCCGCGGTGCCAGCCGATGTATACCTGGGCTCCCACCGCGAGGACCCCGGCCGCCGCGGTGAGCCGGGGACCGGTGAAGTATGCGGTGATCGCGGGAGCGATGACCAGCAGCGGACCGAGATGGACGTCGGCCGGCACCAGCAGGTCGACAACCGTGATCACTGCGATGATCCCGACCGGGATCACCAGCAGCGCATGGCGCAAGGTCCATGGCTGCCGCAGGCCGGCGAAGCGCTGTCGGACGGCCATGTCTCCACCCTGCACCATTCCGGCGTAGCTGACGAGCGCGGATCAAGGCCGCAGGCCGGCACCGCACCGATCGTGCTCAGCACCGATGCGGGCGAAGCCCTGGACGCCGGGCCCGTGACTCCTTCCGGCAGATCACTGACACCTGCGTGGCAGACGACAGCATCTGGCTGGGGTTCAGGGTTGGTTCCCTGTCACCGCGGCATACCCACGGCACCACGGCGATACCAACCTGACCAAGCCCTACGAGCCCTGTTACGCGCAGAAACCCCGCCGGAACACCTTGAGTTCTAGTGGTCGTCGCACGCGCTCTCACCCAGGTCTCACCGACTGGATGGACTCCCCCGTCGCCAGGTTCCTCACCCACCGCCCGGGCGAGAAAGCCAGGGGCCGTACCTGGTACGAGACGAAGCCGATCCCCCGCATCGGCCCGTTCGCCCTGTACGGACTGCTGTTCATGATCGTGGTGCTGTTCGCCCTCCAGGGCGAGGCCATCACTTCCAAGCCCTGGGACGTCGCCCGGATCGCGCTGCCGCTGCTGGTGTACTTCGCCGTAACGTGGGCCGGGTCCATGGCCGCTGGCCGCGCGGTGGGGCTCAACTACCCGAAGACCACCACGCTGGCGTTCACCGCCGCGGGCAACAACTTCGAGCTGGCCATCTCGGTCGCCACCGCCACCTTCGGTGCCACCTCCGGCCAGGCCCTCGCGGGAGTCGTCGGCCCGCTCATCGAGGTCCCCGTCCTCATCGGCCTGGTCTACGTCGCCCTGGCCGCCCGCCGCTTCTTCCCTCAGCCTGCTGGTGGGTGGGGACATCCGTGCGCGGGGTGAGGGTGAAATGGTGGGGGAGCCGCGCGGCGCAGAGCGTACGGGCCGCCCACGACATGCTGCCCAACCCAGCCAACAGCATCGAGACGATCGCCAGGCTCCTTGGCGTCTCCATCGGTACCCTCTGCAACCACATCCCCGGGCTGAAGGAGCTGCGCGGTTCCCGCGTCCCCGCCCTGCTCGAAGCCGCCCCGTAAGGCGACCTCATCCGGGCGGACAACGTCAGGCGTGGGCGTGGTGGTGGGCCAGGGGCGCGTGCGGGTCCACGTCGCCGTGGCCGGTGGCCGGGTCGGCGTGGACCAAGGCAGCGGTCAGCCGGGGAACGGCATGCAAGAGGGCGTGCTCGGCGTCGACGGCGACCCGGTGCGCGTCGCGCACACTCAGGTCGTCGGCCACCACAATGGCGACCTCGGCGCGCAACTGGTGCCCGATCCACCGCATCCGCAGTTCTCCGACCCCGACCACGCCTTCGACATGGCGCAGTGTGTGCTCGGCGGTGTCGACGAGGGCGGGGTCGACGGCGTCCATCAGGCGGCGGAAGACTTCCCGCACGGCACCCTTGAGGACGGCCAGGATCGCGATGGTGATGAGCAGGCCGACAATCGGGTCGGCCAGCGGCCAGCCGAGCGCGGCACCGCCGGCGCCCAGCAGGACGGCGAGGGAGGTGAAGCCGTCGGTGCGGGCGTGCAGGCCGTCGGCGACCAGGGCCGCCGAGCCGATCCGCTTGCCGGTGGTGATGCGGTAGCGGGCCACCCACTCGTTGCCGATGAAGCCGATCAGCGCGGCGGCGGCGACCGCGGGCAGGTAGCTGATCTCCTGCGGGTTCAGCAGACGGTCGATCGCGGTCCAGGCGGCCAGTGCGGAGGAGGCGGCGATCGTGAGCACGATGAAGATGCCGGCCAGGTCTTCGGCGCGGCCGAAGCCGTAGGTGAACCGGCGGGTCGCCGCCCGGCGCCCCAGGATGAAGGCGACTCCGAGAGGGAGCGCTGTCAGTGCGTCGGCGGCGTTATGGATGGTGTCGCCCAGCAGGGCGACCGAGCCGGACAGCACCACCACGGCGGCCTGCAAGGCGGCGGTGAGCCCCAAGACGCCGAGGGATATCCACAGCGTCCGCATGCCCTCGGCGGAGGTTTCCATCGCCGAGTCGACCTTGTCCGCGGCCTCATGGCTGTGCGGCTTGACCAGGTGCATGACCTGGTGCGTGACTTGCGACCACCGGCCCGAGCCATGACCGTGCTCGTGACCGTCGTGTTCGTGGTCGTGCCGGTGGCCATGCTCTGCATGCCCGTGGTCACCGTGGTCGTGGCGGTGCGGCTCGTGGGGGGTGCTCTGGTCGCTCACGACAGCTCACGCCTTCCGGATCAGGGGTCGACAGGGCAGGCCGGCTGGACACCGGCCGCCCACCCCTCCATTATGTGCGTATGAGTGCACGCATGCACCTATCAGGTGCGCAAGGACCGCAACAGCGAGCTGAAGGCGGGCAGGCAGAACGGTATGCCGTGGCCGCGGAGTTCCTGGGACTGCTGGCCGACCGCACCCGTCTGGCACTCCTGGAACATCTCGCCGAGGGCGAGGCGGATGTGACGACCCTCACCGAAGCGTGCGGAGTCGCCCGGCCCTCGGTCAGCCAGCACCTGGCCCGCCTCCGCCTGGCTGGCCTGGTCGCGACCCGCAAAGAAGGCCGCCGGGTGATCTACGCCCTGCGGCACGGACACATCAAGCGCCTGGTCGACGAGGCCCTCCGGTCCGCCGACCACCAACTCGGCGACCTCCCGCCCCACGACTGACCCTCCTCGTGGCAGAACGGCTGCCCCCGCGCCTGCTTCCCGTCACCCGCCACCGCGGTCGGGGTCTGTACAGCGGGACGCGCGATCCTGGAGACATGGATATCGAGATCCTGGTCGTGCCGGAGTGCCCCAACGAGACGCCCACCGCCGAGCAGCTGCGGCGCGCGCTCGACGACACCGGACTGAACGATGCCGCGTTCACCACCCGGACCGTCGCCGACCAGGCCGAAGCCGAACGAATCGGCTTCGCCGGCTCCCCGACCATCCTCATCAACGGCCACGACCCCTTCGCCGAACCCGGACGCCCCGCCGGCCTGACCTGCCGGGTTTACGCAACCCCGAACGGCCTCTCCGGTGTACCCGGGCTCGACCGGCTCCGAGAAGCCCTCACCGACGCGGCGAACGCGGAGTCGGGCCACTGACACTTCTCATGTCGGAACGACTGACACTGCCGTGTCGGACAACATCGGCTTCTCCGGGGTGGAGCGGGGCGCCCATGAGAGGCGGCACGGCGCTGCCGGCGATCGCGCTGATCCGCCGGTGGCAGGTCCGGCCCTTGCGGCGGCCACGTCCATCCGGAACTGGTCCGAGTGCAGGATCAGGTCCGGATAGGTGTAGCGACGCGGTTCAACAGCGGACGGTGGCCTGCTTTTCGGCAGTCGGCTTCCTCGGGATGGAGGCGGACGCGTACCTTCGCCGCCATCACGACGTGGAAGCCGATGCCCGCGCGCCTGCTGGCCAGACGGGCATCGAAGCGGACGAGGCCCTTACGGAGCTCCTTGCGCATCCGGCGGTGCACTCTCTTGTCCGCGACCACCGTCACGGCTCCAAGGGCTGGTGGTTACCGGTACGGGCGGTCAGCTGAGTGGCATAGCGCAGGGACTTGCGCAGGTCGATGACGGCTTCGCCTTAGCTAAGGTGATCTGAGCCGACTGAGCCCTTCGACAGCCGGCAGACAGACGCCGGCCCCGGGGCATCGTCCGTCTGTGCAACCGCGCACTCACCGGAGGCGGCCCCCTTCGTCAGGGCGCGTCAGTTGCCCGGTGCGATACCCAATGACCGCAGGAGCGCGGAGAGTTCCTCTTGGAAGAGCTTGTCCGGGCTGGTGGTCTGGGTGTGCAGGTGCCCGTAGATCTCCAGTGACACCAGGCCGTGCAGGCGGCCCCAGATGCGCAGGGCGAGCGCCACTGCGGCTGGGGGCAGGTCGGGGAAGGTCGGGCGGACCTTGTCGACGAGGCCGGGGGCGAAGTCGGGCCAGTCGAAGTCGCTGTCTGCGTAGAGGTGTTCGGCGTGCGGCCAGGCGGCGTTCGCGAGTCCGGCGAGGCCGGTGCAGACCCGGCGTGCGGCATCCGGGGCGGCGCCGCCTTCGGGCGCGCGGTAGCCGGGGACGGGGTCGCCGTAGATCAGTCGGAAGCCCTCTGGGTGAGCAAGGGCCCAGTTGCGGAAGGCGTGCGCCCACGCCTGGATCCGCTCGGTTGGATTGTTGGCCGGGGCGGTGTCCCAGGAGGCGTCCACGGCGTCGGCCAGCGCGGTGTACACGTCGTTGATGAGCGTGGTGACCAGGTCATCGCGGGTGGCGAAGTAGCCGTAGATGGCGTTGGCGGTCATGCCCATCTCGCGAGCGATGGCCCGCAGGGTGATGGCGTCGGGCCCGCCCGACGCCATCAACTCCAGCGCCACGCGCTTGATTTCGGCTGTCGTCTCGGCCCGCAGCCGCTCCCGGCGTCCTGTCGTGTTGCTCCTAGCCGCGCTCTCCACGGTGGCCACTGTACAGCGCCCCGGAATTGATTGCCGTATCTAAACTTCACGCCGTATAGTTTCTGTACGTTGTCACGACGAAGGGGAGAGTCATGCACATCGGAATCATCGGAGCCACCGGCACCATCGGCAGCCGCGTAGTCGCCGAAGCTCTCGGGCGAGGGCACCACGTCACGGCGTTCACCCGCGACATCACGCAGATCCACGAGGACCGGGACCACATCACCTGGAAGAGCCTCGACGTCGTCAATGCCGCCGACATCGCCACCGCCCTTCCCGGACTGGACGTGTTGATCAGCGGATTCCAGCCCGGTAACGCGGCCAACGACTTCGCTGACACCGTGGAGCGATCGGTCGCCGACCCCACGGTCTTCGCCACCGCCGCCCGGGCGCTGCTGAAGGCGCTGGAGAGTCACCCTCGTACCCGCCTGATCGTGATCGGCGGCGCAGGCAGTCTGGAGGTCGAGCCCGGCCTGGTTCACGCCGACTCCGACGAGCATCTGCACGCCAGCCTCGACCAACTCGGGCTGCCTCGAACGTACGCCGCGGCAGTACGCGGTCATCGGGACGCCCTGAACGTCCTGCGCACGTCCAACCGCTCGTGGACCTACTTCAGCCCGGCGGAGGAGATCACCCCCGGGGAGCGCACGGGGCGGTTCCGGATCGGCGGCGACCAGCCGGTCCTGGACGCCCACGGACGCAGTCGCATCTCAGTGGAGGACGCTGCCGTCGCACTCGTCGACGAGGCGGAACTGCCCCGCTTCGTGCAGCGGCGTTTCACGATCGGCTACTGAACACAAGCCATGGAAGTCAACGGTGGGTCAGCCCTACAGCACACGCCTATCGCGGTAGGGCTGGCCCATCCCAACGCGACCAACCCCAGGATGCCCGGAAGCGCGACACCGCTCTGCCCGCCGTCCGATTACCCGGCGATTGGTACGCCACCGAGGTATCCGGGTAAGGAGGCGTACCAGTTCCGGGTGGAGGAATAGTCAAATCCCGTGAATCATGAGGCAGTTCATGCTGCGTGAGATTCCGGGCGTTCGACGAGTTCGCCGTGTTCGAAGCGGGCTCCGGCGCGGACGAGGGCGACGAGGTGGGGTGCGTTCACGGCTCGCCAGCGGGCTTGGGCGGGCTCGACGAGCTTGAAGACCATCGCCAGGGCGGCGGCCCGGGATCCGGCACCTTTGGTGGCCTTGGTCCACAGGCGGACGGTCGCGAAGGTCGATTCAATGGGGTTCGTGGTCCGCAGGTGGATCCAGCGCTCGGCGGGGAAGTCGTAGAACGCCAGCAGCTCGTGCTCGCCATAGACGATCTTCTTGACGCCCTTGGGGAACTTCGCGCCGTACGGCTTGGTGAACGCCTTGACCGCGGCGGCCGCGTGCTCCTTGTCCTCGGAGTTGTAGATGTCCTGGATCGCCTTCTTCGCCGCGGGCTGGGCTGACTTCGGGAGACTGTCGAGGCAGTTGGGTATGTTGCGAATTCGCCTGCTGCCGGAGTGGTTTGGGAGAATCGACGGGTGGCCATGGGATTCCGCGTCGTTGACCGCGATCAGCAGTTTCTGCTCCCTCCCGACGTGCGGGAGTGGCTGCCGCAGGAGCATCTTGCCTGGTTCGTTGTGGATGCTGTGGCCGCGCTCTCGGATGGTTGCGGGGAGAGGTTGCGCTCGTCGTACAGGTTGGGCGGTTCTGGACGGCAGGCGTACGACCCGGAGATGTTGCTGGCCTTGCTGAATCTACGCCTATGCAAACGGAGTGCGCTCGTCGCGAAAGATGGAGCGGTTGTGCGCCACCGATGTCGCCTTCAAGGTGATCTGTGGGCTGCACGGGCCGGATCACACCACCATCGCCCGGATCCGCGCCGATCGGCTTGGACTGGTGGAAGAGCTGTTCGGTGAAGTACTGCAGCTGTGCGCACGGGCCGGGCTCGGACGGCTGGGCGAAGTGGCGCTGGACGGCACGAAGATCGCGGCGAACGCTTCACTGCAGGCCACCCACGGGCGCGAGTGGTTCGCCAAGCAGGCACGGGAGTTGCTGGAGGAGGCCGAACGGGCCGATGCCGAGGAAGACGCGCAGTTCGGGTCGGCCAGGGGCGATGAACTGCCCGCCGGGCTGGGACGGCGGGTCGAACGGCTGGCCCGGCTGCGACGTGGGATCGCGGAGATCGAGGCGGAGGAAGCCACTCGCGCCGAGGCTACGCGGCAGGTCGGCGAACGCACCGAGGAACTTTTGCGTGGCGGCCGGTTGGCGGGGCGGGCGGCGCTTCGGGAACGCCGGAACATGGACCGCCGGATCTGGCTTGAGGTGCGGCTGGAGGCGATCGGAGCACAGATCGACGATCGCGAAGCCGGACAAGTTCGTCACGCAATGCGCGTCGGGCATGACCAACTCCTGCTCCGCGCTGGCACTGTGGGTTTCGGTGATGCTGATGGACGCCGGCTACCTCAGCTCGGAGAACCTCACTCTGCCCGGGCCGAACCGGCTTATCGCCACAGGCAAACTCCGCTCACTCCAGCAACGCGCCGCCGCCGAGCCAGCCCAAGGTCCGCCCCCGCCCGACGCCGACCCAATCCGCGCCATGGACCACCGGCTGCGTACCGCAGCAGGGCAGCCCAGGACGCCGACGATTCGCGGTAGCCGTCCGCCATCGCGATCAGCTCCTTGGTGCCAGCCGCGCGCACACTCATGACGACCAGTTCAGTGCCGTTTTGACACTCGGAGCCCCCGGCCGCTGCGCACGCCGCACCTGCGGATGGCCTTCTCAGACGCTACGTCCTCGAATGGAACTCATTGGTTTTCTGATCAATAGTTGGTGGAGAAGGGCACACTGGGTCGCGACCGGACCACGGTCACGGAACCCGGGGAGGGACCCATGGACGCTGACTGGGCGCATGAACTCGGCGACCAACTGGACTGGCACTGGCGGGAACGACTGCGTCCCCGGCTGGTGGGGCTGACCGACGAGGAGTACTTCTGGGAGCCGGTTTCCGGCTGCTGGACCGTGCGCCCGCGCCGTACCGAAAACGAGATGGGCGGCGGACAGTTCACCGTCGACTACGCCTTCCCCGCCCCCGCCGCTGCACCGGTCACCACTATCGCCTGGCGTTTGGCACACCTCACCGTCCACGTCCTGGCCAAGCGCGCCGAAATGTATTTCGGCGGGCCGTCGATCGATTACGACAGCTATGTCTACGCCGGCACTGCCGCGGCCGCACTGGATCAACTCGACCGGGCCTACGACGACTGGTCGGCTGGTATGCGTGCGGCCACGGCGGCAGAACTCGGGCGTCCGCTCGGACCGAACGCGGGCCCGTTCACCGGCCGCCCGCTGGCGGCGATCGTCCTTCACGTCAATCGCGAGGTGATTCACCACGGAGCCGAGATCGCGGTGCTGCGCGACCTGTACTCAGGTTGAACTCGTGGAGTCCGGCGATGTGGACGCGTTGTAGCCCGTGATCAGGCCAGTCGGCGGGAGGCAGCCGTCGAGCAGGTGCGGCCGGTACGGGATCTTCTTTAACGTGTGCTTGATGGCTCGGGTCAGGTGCCGACCGTGGAGAACTGCTGGCGTTTCGGACCAATACGAGGGTCCACACGCAGTCGACCGCCGAGGCGTAATCGATGTCGTCACTCCACTCGTGTTCCGTCATCGTGCCGCTTCAGGCCGCACGCTACCGAGTTGGTGGCGTGGAGGGAGTTTGCGGTCTGACCCTCGGGGTGAGTGAAGGGGGCCCATGCGCCGGTTCGCGGATCGAGCTGGTTCCTGGCCTGCCCGCAACAGCCAGATCTGAGTCCCCGCCCCGAACTCATTCCACCACCGGCACGTTCGCGTCCCGCGGCGCCTACATGGTCATGCGCCGCCAGTACTCCGACCGCCGCTATCGCAGAAGCAGCGCGGCGAGATCCATGTCTGCGCGGATCCCCGCGTCTTTCAATGGACGCTCATCGCCATCCGAACCAAGATTATTCTTCGCCCACAGAGTGCCGATGTCATTCAGTACGCGGCCCGCCTTACGATCAATCAAGACCCAGTGCGTACCGTAAGTGTACGGCTCCACAAAATCCCGGAGCGTAGTCCAAAGCCTGTCGAGGAAATCAGAGACCGTTGCCCCCTCAGGCAGAGGGAACTGTGCCTGCAGAATGGACTCGTCCACCGCGCTGAGGTCGACAGTCAACACGCGGCTCGCAATACCATCATGGGCACTCGCAATGGCTTCACTCACCAGCTGCACCGTCTCTGCCGGAGTCGCCTTATCGGAGAGAAACGAAGGCAATACAGACTCCAACGTTTCACGAACCACCTCTTCGAGTACCTCGACCTGCCTCTCCGACCCACGTCGCATGCCATCAACATAGGTCCGGACGGACACATGCTCGGGGAAGTCGCCAGGCGCATATAACACCTCAGGCTTCCGCCAAAGAATGGTGAAGAACGCCCCAGAAACCAGGATGGGAAAGACGATCGCGAACAGCGCCAGCGCCCCTTGAACCCAGCCACTCGCCAACGCGGCAACAACACCCGCCGTCGTCTCGGACAACCCGAGGAAAAGCGAAATTATCCACAGAGGGTTGACCACCCTCGGTAAAGCACCTACGACAGAACCAGCATCACTCGGCATCGCCCAAGCATGGCAGAGCGCACACTCACAGGTCGCAGGACCCATGTCCCAATACCGCTACAACCATGACGACGCCAGCGAGAACTCGGCACCCGCATCGTGCCATGTAGTACCGCGGGAAGCTCCCCCGCTGGCATCACGTACCAAGATCCGGACCAGGTGCGGACCAACCCGGCTTCGCATCGGGCGATTCCGCCCTTTGCCGCGGGTCAGAAGCAGGTGACGCCGTGTACCGCCAGCAGACCAAGAACCTGCTGAAGTGTCCCCGTCGTGCACTGCACTGATCATTGGGTCGGAGCAGACCTGCTTCGCCGGGTCTCCCCCGAAGCGCACAGCGATTCCATGTGCAGGCACGGCACGGCGACTTGCCGGCGCCCGGTTGTGGTTTCGCCCTCGGTGGTGAGTGGGGTGGAGCGGTTCTCCTGGTCTCCGAACACGGCGATGCCGAACGGCGCGGCTTCTGGGCCTCGTGGCCCCAAGGCGGCGCCCCGGCGGGCAATCTGCTCGCCGTCGGTGTCCTGTCGTTGATGACGACCCTGCAGAGCGATGCGACGTTCGCCGCGTGGGGTTGGCGCGTTCCCTTCCTGTTGTCGGCGGTGCTGGTCGGCGTCGGTCTGTGGGTCCGCCTCTCCGTCGACGAGTCGCCGATCTTCCAGGAGGCGCTGGCCAAGGCGGATCGGCGCAAGGCCGCGCAGGCCGCCGAACAGCCGCCGCTGCTGGCGGTGTTGCGGAACCACTGGCGTGACGTGCTGGTTGCCATGGGGGCGCGGATGGCCGAGAACATCTCGTACTACGTGATCACGACGTTCGTGCTCGCCTACTGCGTCGAGCACCTGAAGGTCGAGAAGCAGGCCGCGTTGAATGCCGTGTTGATCGGCTCCGCGATCCAGTTCTGCCTCATTCCGCTGTTCGGGGCGCTGTCGGACCGGATCGGGCGCAAGCCCGTCTACCTGGCGGGGGCGGTCGGCGTCGGCGGGTGGGCGTGGGCCTTCTTCGCGCTGCTGGACACCAGGTCCTTTCCGGCCCTCGTCCTGGCGGTGACGGTCGGGTTGGTGTTCCACAGTGCGATGTACGCGCCGCAGGCCGCGTTCTTCTCCGAGATGTTCGCCACCCGCATGCGGTACTCGGGAGCGTCCATCGGTGCCCAGTTCGCTTCGGTGGCGGCGGGAGCGCCGGCGCCACTGATCGCGACCGCGCTGCTGTCGTCGTACGGCAACGCGACACCGATCGCGCTGTACGTGACGCTGGCTGCGCTGCTGACCGTGGGCGCGCTGTTGGCCGCGCGGGAGACCCGCGGGCGCGACCTGGCCGACGTCGACGCGACCACTGACGGTTCGTCAGCTCCGCCTGCGGGGGAGACAGCTGCTTCGTCCGCCTGAGATCCTGCGACGGGAGGGGGCGAGAAGTCCGGCCCCTCCCGTCGCCCGTCGCCCTCCTTCCCACCATGGCTCGCCACATGACCCCAGACACCACCTCCGCCGCTCCGTACCTGCGCCGCCTGCTCGATCTCCTCAGCGAGGGTGCCCCCGCCGAGGAGATCGGCGTGGTCGCCGCCGAAGCGCGCGTCGAGGGGGTCGGCGGGCAGGACCTGGCAGAGGTGGAGAGCGCCACCCGCACCGCCCTGCGGATGCGGAGCGTGCTGCGCCAGCACCGACGGCGCGAGGCGGAGCTCGCCGCGCTGTTCGACACGGCCGGCGACCTGGCCGGACTGCGCGACCTCGACGCCGTCCTCCAGTCGATCGTCCGCCGCGCCAGGACGCTGCTCGGGACCGACACCGCGTACCTCACGCTCCCCGACGCGGCGGCCAACGACACCTACATGCGGGTCACCGACGGTTCGGTGTCCGCGCTCTTCCAGGGGCTGCGACTGGGACTGGGCGACGGGCTCGGCGGCCTGGTCGCGCAGAACGCCAAACCGTACGTCACACCCGACTACCGCACCGACAACCGCTTCCGCCACACCCGCACCATCGACGCCGGGGTCCTGGACGAGGGTCTGGTGGCGATCCTCGGCGTACCGCTGCTCCTGGGGTCCGGCAGCGGCGGCGAGGTCATCGGTGTGCTCTTCGCCGCCGACCGCACACCACGGGCCTTCTCCCCCGACGAGGTCGCCCTGCTGTGCTCGCTGGCCGCGCACGCCGCCATCGCCATCGACACCGCCGAGGCGCTCACCCACACCCGGGCCGCCCTCGCCGACCTGGCCGCGGCCAACAAGGTCATTCAGGAACACGCCGCCGCCATGCAGCGCGCCGAGGAGGCGCACGACCGGCTGACCGATCTGGTGCTGCGCGGCGGCGATGTCCCGGAGGTGGCCGCCGCGGTCGCCGGGCTCCTGGACGGGGCCATCACGATCCACGACCCCGAGGGACGTGCCCTCACCGCCGTGGGTCCCGGCGGCACCACGTTCACCGGCGGCAGCACGGTGGCCGAGGTGGTCGCGGACGCCCGGACCGCCGGCCGGACGGTGTTCCACGACGGCCGTTGGACGTGTGCCGTGCTGGCCGGGCAGGAGTTGTTGGGAAGCCTGGTCCTGTACGGCCGGCCCGACCTCGACGACGCCGACAAGCGGCTCTTCGAGCGGGCCGGCGTCGTCACCGCGCTGCTCCTCCTGCAACGGCGCTCCGTCGCCGAGGCGGAGAACCGGATCCGCGGCGAACTGATCACCGATCTCCTCAACGCCCCGGACCGCGATCCCGCCGGCCTTGCGGAGCGCGGCCGCCGACTGGGCTTCGACCTCGATCGCCCCCATCTGCTGCTGGTCGTGGGGGCGGATGCCGCATCCCGCCAGCAGCTCACCGCGGCCGCGCTGCGCTACCGCTCCGCCGGCGACAGCATCAGCGCCGAACACGCCGGAGCCGTGGTCGTGCTGCTCACGGACGACGGCACCCCGCCGGGCGAGGCCGCCAGGGCCGCCGCCACGCACCTCACCCAACTCACCGGTGCGCCCGTGACGGTGGCCGCGGCCGGACCCGCAGCCGGACCCCAGGCACTGGCCGCCGCCCACGCCGAGGCGGCACGCTGCCTGCGGGCGTTGCGCGTGCTGGGGCGGGTGGGCGGTGCCTGCGCCGCCGACCTGGGCTTCCTGGGGGTGCTGCTCGGTGACGAGAAGGATGCGGACGGGTTCATCACCAGCGTCCTCGGACCGCTCCTGCGGTACGACGACCAGCGCGGCACCGCACTCGTGCGCACCCTTGAGGCGTACTTCGGCTGCGGCGGGAGCCTGACCCGGGCCAAGGACGAACTCCACGTCCACGTCAACACCGTCGTACAACGCCTCGACCGCATCCAGACCCTGCTCGGCCACGAGTGGAACAGTCCCGAGCGTGCGCTGGAGCTACAGATCGCGCTCAGACTCCACCGCCTGGCCGGGAGCTGAGGCATCGTCAGTTCAAGCCGAGTCACGGCGTGGGCCGGATCAGGGCCCTTGGGGCGGTTCGGTCGGCCGCGGTAGGCGGGCCGCCGTGGCCTCCAACAGCAGTTCCAACGCGTACGGGTAGCCGCTGCGGCGCATGTCGGCGGCCAACAGGGACGCGGTGGCCGCGATGTTGGGATGGGTACTGGCCGCCAGGCGACCGTAACTGGCCTGCCAGACCTGGTGATCGGCGGTCCGCGCGGCGGCGGGCAGGGCCAGGGCGGCCGCGTCCAGGGCGGCGAACCCCAGGCTCTGGTCGACGAAGGCGTGGTAGATCCGGACCGCGTCCGGGTCCGGGAAACCGGCCCCGCGGAGCACGCCGAGGATCGCCTCGACGGCGCGGGTCTCGTGGGTGCGCCCGGTGGTCCGGTGGGCGGCCAGCAGTGCCGCCTGGGGGTGTGCCTGGTACGCGCGGTGGATGCGCAGGCCGATCTCGCGCAGGTCGGCGCGCCAGTCACCGGTGGGTTGCCAGCCGTGCTGGGCGCGTCCGATGAGTTCGTCGGCGACGGCGAGGAGCAGGTCGTCGGTGTTGCGGAAGTACCGGTAGACGGCGCTGGGGTCGGCGCCGAGCGCGGCGCCCAACCGACGGACCGTCAGCGCCTCGGAGCCGTGCTGGCCGACCAGGCGGAGCGCGGTCTCGACGATCAGTTGCCGGGAGAGCACGACGCCCTGTTTGGTCGGTCTTCTGCGCCGCCGCTGCGGCTCGGGAACCACTCGTTCGGCCATGGACCCGCACCTTACGACAACGTCATTGACCTGAGAAGTGTGCGAGGGCTTTCATGTCGAGCCAACCGGCCATCCGGTCGGATTCCTCACGAGTACGGCGGTGATCCATTGCCAGCCAAGGTCAAGGACACGAGCGCACATCCGGGTACGACCGACGGGCACCCACCGACCGGCATGCCCAGGTCGGTAGGGGTCGGCGGCGCGGTGGTGATCGCCGCGTCGAGCACCGCGGCCACCTCCAGCATCGGCATCGGACTCGGGCTGATGGCCGGGGTCGTCGGCCTGCACCTCCCGGCGATCATGCTGGTGGCCTTCCTGCCGGTGCTCGCCATCGCCGGCGCGTACGGGCGCCTCAACCGCGTCGAACCCGACGCCGGCAGCAGCTACCGGTGGGTGGGCCGCACCCTCAACCCCTGGCTGGGCTTCCTGACCGGCTGGGTCAGCGTCGTCGGCACCGTCGTCTTCATGGCCTACACCACCGCGGTGACCGGCTCGGCCGTTCTCCAACTGCTCGGCGAGGCCACCGTCCACCGCATCGGCGGGCTGACGCTCGACCCGGACTCCACCCTCCAGTCGACCCTCGTCGGTCTGACCGTCCTGATCGCCGCCTCCCTGGTCGCGGTCCGCGGGCTCGACCTGGCGGCCCGGCTCCAGCAGTACCTGCTGGTCTTCGAGTACGCCGTGCTGCTCGGCTTCTGCGGCTACGGCCTGTTCGCCGGTGACCAGCCGTGGTCCCTGGCGTGGTTCAACCCGTTCGCCATCCCCTCGTTGTCGGCCCTCGCCCAGGGCATGGTGCTGGCGGTGTTCTGCTACTGGGGCTTCGAATCGGTCTTCAGTGTCGGGGAGGAGGTCCGCGACGCACGCGACGCCTCCCGCGGCGGCTTCATCGCCCTCACGCTGATGATGCTGCTCTTCCTCTTCGCCGGAACGGCCTTCCAGCGGGTGCTCCCGTTGGGCGAACTGGCCGACAACGGCGCGCACGGGCTGACGTACTTCGGCGCCAAACTGGCCCACCAGCCGCTCGCCGCCCTGCCGTTGACCGCCCTGACCTTCTCGGCGGCGGCATCCCTACAGGCCGCGGTCATCCCCACCGCACGCGGCATGTACGCGATGGGGCGTGACGGCACACTGGGGCCGGTGTGGACCCGGCTCCATCCCCGCCACCGGACCCCCGCCGCCGGCACCCTGCTCATCACGGCGATCGCCATCCTCCTGGCCCTGCTGTCGCTGGTCATCCCCACCGTCGGCGCGTTGATCTCCGCCGCGGTCAACGCCATCGGCATCGTCGTCGCCCTGTACTACGCCCTCACCGCGATCGCGGCCGCGGTGCGCTTCCGCTCGCTGCTGCGTACCGCGCCCGGCGAGGCGCTGCGGGTGGTCGTCGCGCCGCTGCTCGGCGCGCTCGTTCTGCTCGCCGTCGGCGGATACCTCACCTGGGACTTCTACCGGTCGACGGACCACTTCGCACTCGCCGCGGACAACGGCTGGTTCGAGCTGGCGGTGGTCGCGTTGATGCTCGTCTCCGGTCTACTGGCCGCCGCGTGGGCCCGCTGGCACCGGCGGGCACCATACTTCCTGCCGCGCTCCGACGAGGACGCGGCGATACCCAGCGCCTGACCGACCACCACGCCCCTGCCCCCTGCCCCCGCGGATCGTTCGCGGACCCCGACCTGATGGGAGTGCCCCTATGACCAAGGCCGACCTCCTCTTCACCCACGGCCCCATTCACACCGGAGACCCGGCCCGCACCCGTGCGAGCAGCCTCGCCGTGACAGGCGAACGGATCACGGCCGTGGGCCACGACGACGTCCGGGAGCTGATCGGGCCCGGCACCGAAGTGGTCGACCTGACCGGCAAGTTGCTACTGCCCGGCTTCCAGGACGCGCACATCCACGCCGTCTTCGGCGGTCTGGAGCTCGCCGAGTGCGACCTCACCGGAACCGTCGGCGTCGACGAATACCTGCGGCGCATCCGAGAGTTCGCGGACGCACACCCCGAGCGTTCCTGGATCACCGGTGGCGGCTGGTCACTGGAGAGCTTCGCCGGCGGACTGCCCACCCGCCAGCTGCTCGACTCCGTGGTGCCGGACCGCCCGGTCTACCTCCCCAACCGCGACCACCACGGTGCCTGGGTCAACACCCGCGCCCTCGAACTGGCCGGCCTCACCAAGGACTCCCCCGACCCGGCCGACGGGCGGATCGAGCGCGAGGACGACGGTACGCCGAGCGGCGTCCTCCAAGAGGGCGCCACCGGCCTGATCACCCGGCTGGTGCCGCAGCGCACCGCCGCCGACCGCCTGGCCGCCCTGCTGCGCGCCCAGGAACTGCTGCATTCCCTCGGCATCACCGGCTGGCAGGACGCCCTGCTCGGCTCCTTCCACGGCCAGGCCGACCCCTCGGACGCCTATGTGGCCGCCGCCCGCAACGGAAGCCTGACCGCCCGGGTCACCGGCGCGCTCTGGTGGGACCGCGAGCGCGACGCCCGGCAGATCCCCGAACTCACCGCCCGCCGTGGCGAGTTGACCCACGGTCGGTTCCGGGCCGGCTCGATCAAGATCATGCAGGACGGCATCGCGGAGAACTTCACCGCCGCCATGACCAGCCCCTACCTGGACGCCTGCGGCTGTGCGACCGCCAACACCGGACTGAGCTTCGTCGATCCGGCGGCGCTGCGCGAGTACGTCACCGCACTCGACGCGTTGGACTTCCAGGTGCACTTCCACGCCCTCGGGGACCGTGCGGTCCGCGAGGCGCTGGACGCCATCGAGGCGGCCCGCACCACCAACGGCCGCCGCACCGCCCGGCACCACCTCGCCCACCTCCAGGTCGTCCACCCCGACGACCTGCCGCGCTTCGCCCGGCTCGGCGCCATCGCCAACATCCAGCCGCTCTGGGCCGCCCACGAACCCCAGATGGACGAGCTGACCATCCCCTTCCTCGGCCCCGAACGCGCCGGCTGGCAGTACCCGTTCGGCTCCCTGCTGCGGGCCGGCGCCACCCTCGCGGCCGGCAGCGACTGGCCCGTCAGCAGCCCCGATCCGCTCGCCGGCCTGCACGTCGCCGTCAACCGCAGGGAACCGGACACCACCGACGACCGGATCTTCCTCCCCGAACAGCGCCTCGACCTCACCACCGCCGTCGCCGCCTACACAGCCGGTTCGGCGCACGTCAACGGCCTCGACGACGCCGGCACGCTCCAGGTCGGCCACCTCGCCGACCTGGTGGTCCTGGACCGTGACATCTTCACCGCCCCGGTGGAGGAGATCGCCCAGGCCGGCGTCCTCCAGACCTACGTCGGCGGCGAGCGCGTCCACTCGGTCGGCTGATCCCACGACGCACGAGCCGGACCGGGCGAAACCGGGCCGGGGCCACCGCCGTCGCGCGGTGGCCCCGGTCCGGTTCGGTGCTCCGATGACCGGGGCGACGTTCCACGCGTACCGGGTGGTTGGCGGGCGGCGCTGCCCGGGCTCAGCGTGGGGCGTCGAGGGGCGCCCGTGGCCGGTCTGCGGCACTGTCCGGGAGACACACACCAGCGGTTTTCGACCACGGTGCTCCACCCTGCTCCCCGGAAGCCCCAACGCCCCCTCCCGGCTCCCCCTGAACAGGCCCTGAGCAGCACATTCGGCCGAGTGCGGCCACGGCGTGCTGCGCGATCCTCCGCGGGTAGCCATAAGGGCAGGGTGCCCGCGCGCCTCCCAGGACCCCGTCGTCGCGGACTCGGACTCCGCCCCGCCGCACCGCACCGACGCGTTGCCCGCCTTCCCCACCCGCCGCCGGATCACCCCCCTTCCACGCCGCGTTCCCTCCGCACTTCCCGTCGCCCGTACTCCGCGTCCGCGACACCCGTCCCGAAGGAGAGCCGGTCATGCCCCAGCAGTCACCCCACGTCCTCGATCCGTCCGGACAGGACCGCCAGGCCGAGGACGTCGCCTTACGGGCCCGCGGCCCCGTGATCCGGGTCGATGTGCTCGGCGAGGAGGCGTGGGCCGTCACCGACCCCGAGTTGTTGAAGCGGCTGCTCCTGGACCCGCGGGTGTCCAAGGACGCCCACCGGCACTGGGACCGCTTCCCCGACCGGACCACCGACTGGCCCCTGAACCTGTGGGTGGCGGTCGAGAACATGTTCACCGCGTACGGCGCCGAACACCGGCGCCTGCGGCGGCTGATCGCCCCCGCGTTCGCGCCGCGGACCATCACCGCGCTGGGGCCCGACATCGAGCGCTTCACCAGTCAGCTGCTGGACGACCTCGCCACCGCGGAGGCAGGTGAAGTGGTCGACCTGCGCGAGCGGTTCGCCGCCCCCCTGCCGATCCGCGTCATCAGCCACCTGATGGGATTGCCCGACCACCTGCTGCCCGACTTCCGCTGGGCCGTCAACGGCGTCTTCGCCACCAACGTCACCGCCGAAGCGGCCGCCGCCAACACGCAGCACCTCTACGCCGCGCTGGACGAGTTGCTCTCCCTCAAACGCGACCGGCCCGGCGACGACCTCACCACCCGCCTCATCGAGGCCCGTGACCCCGAGGGCCAGGGGCACGGCCTCACCCACCAGGAGGTGCGGGACACCCTGCTGTTGGTGGTCAGCGCCGGGTACGAGACCACCGTCAACCTCATAGACCAGGCGCTGGTCGCCCTGCTCAGTCATCCCGAACACCTCGCCGCCGCCCGGTCCGGCGCACTGTCCTGGGGCGACGTCGTCGAGGAGACCTTGCGCTGGCAGGCACCCGTACCCCTCCTCCCGATGCGGTTCGCCACCACCGACATCCCGGTGTCGAACGGAACCGTCATCCGCAAGGGGCAGGCGATCCTCGCCGCCTATTCCGCCGCCAACCGGCACCCCGCGCCGCACGGGCCGAGCGCGGACCGGTTCGACCCGACCCGCACCGACAAGACCCACCTCTCCTTCGGCCACGGCGTCCACCTCTGCCTCGGTGCCACGCTCGCCCGACTCGAAGCCACCACCGCCCTGCGGATGCTCACCGCCCGCTTCCCCGACCTCTCGCTCGCGGTGCCCGTCGGCCGTCTCGTCCCCCTCCCGTCCTTCCTCACCAACGGCCACCAGGCTCTTCCCGTCCTCGTCCGCCGCGACCGGGCGGTGTGACCCGACGTTCCCGATCGCCGGGCCGGGTCGGGTCGGGTTGTGCATGCGTTCGGCGCGCCCGGCCGGCGTGGTCCGAGCGGCGATCCAGGTGCCGTCATGCGCGGGTGGGTGGTCCAGCGCGGCGAGCGGGTGCTGGACAGGGCCGTGGCGATTCCCGACTCCTATTGGTCTAGTCCTCCCTTGGTCCAGTCCATTGACATGCCCCTGACTCCAGGGTTATCCCAGAGGCAACACCGCTGCTTACAAGGGGAGTTGGCGGTCAACCTCCTCACACCCGGGACAGTCATGAGACGCAGGCGCACCCTCCGAGCGGTCCTCACCGCTACCGTCACCGCTGTGGCCACGGCCGGCCTGACCGCCCTGGGCGGCGGCGCCGCCCACGCGGCGACCCCGCTCCCGGCCCACGTGTTCGCTCCCTACTTCGAGTCGTGGACGGGCGAGAGCCCCGCCGCGCTCTCCGCCCAGTCCGGTGCCAAGCACCTGACGATGGCGTTCGTCCAGGCAGCCACCAAGGGCTCCTGCACCGCCTACTGGAACGGCAGCACCGACACCCCCATCTCCACGGCCTCCTTCGGCAACGACATCAAGACCATCCAGGCGAACGGGGGTGACGTCATCCCCTCCTTCGGCGGGTACACCGCGGACACCACCGGCACCGAAATCGCCGACAGCTGTACCGACGTCGACCAGATCGCCGCCACCTACGAGAAGGTGATCACGACTTACGACGTCACCCGGCTCGACATGGACATCGAGGCCGATTCACTGGACAACACCGCCGCCGTCGACCGCCGGAACAAGGCCATCAAGCTCGTCCAGGACTGGGCGGCGGCCAACGGGCGCACGGTCCAGATCTCCTACACCCTGCCGACGACCACCCACGGGCTCACCGACAGCGGACTCGCCGTACTCCAGAGCGCGGTCCGCAACGGCGCACGCGTGGACGTCGCCAACATCATGACGTTCGACTACTACGACAACGCCACCCACGACATGGCCAAGGACACCCAGACCGCGACCCAGGGACTGTACGACCAACTCGCACCGCTCTACCCGAACAAGACCCCGGCCCAGCTGTGGGCCATGGTCGGCATCATCGAGATGCCCGGCGTCGACGACTTCGGCCCGGCCGAGACCTTCACCCCGGCCAACGCCACCGAGGTCTACAACTGGGCGGTGGCCAAGGGCATCAACACCCTGTCGTTCTGGGCACTCCAGCGGGACAACGGCAGCTGCCCCGGCGCCCCGTCCGGCGACACCTGCTCCAGCATCCCGCAGAACACCTGGGACTTCAGCCACGTCTTCGAACCGTTCACCGGCGGCAGCACGGCACCGGCCAACGACTTCTCGCTGACGGCCAGTCCCGCCACCGGCTCGGTGGCCGCGGGCGACCGAGCCACCGCAACGGTGCGGACCGCGGTGACGACCGGCGCGGCGCAGCCGGTGGACCTCGCGGTCAGCGGGGCCCCCGCGGGTGTCACCGCCTCGCTGAGCCCCACCTCGGTGACGGCGGGCGGCTCCTCGACGCTCACCGTGACCACCACCGCGGCCGCCGCCTCCGGCACCTATCACCTCACCGTCACCGGTACCGGTCCGTCCGGCAACCACAGCACGGCGTACGCGCTGACCATCACCGGCGGGAGCGGCAACCAGTGCACCGCCGGCCCGTGGACCAGCGGCACGGTCTACACCGGCGGCCAGCAGGTCTCGTACCGGGGACACAACTGGAAGGCCAAGTGGTGGACGACGGGCGAGGAGCCCGGCACCACCGGTGACTGGGGTGCCTGGCAGGACCTCGGCGGCTGCTGAACCGCCCTACGGCCCGGCCGCGTCCGGGCCCGTGGACAGCCGCGGTCGCGCCCCCGGCGAGGTGCGACCGCGGCCGCGGTGGAGCGGATCAGGCAGGTTCTCCGGAAGCCGCGGGAGCCGGCGTCGTCCGGGACGGCCAGCGGATCCGCGTAGCGCACAGCGTCACGACGACCGCCGAGGCGGCGACGGCGCCCATCCCCCACACCAGGCCGACGGCGTTGGCGACGAAGCCGATGAACGGCGGTCCGGCCAGCAGGCCGAGCGTGCCCATCGCGGCGACCAGCGTCAGTGCCTGGGCACCCTGCCCGGCCGCGGCCACGTAGACGCACGGGGTGACGGCCGCGATCCCCAGACCGACGCAGGCGAAGCCGATCAGGGCCGGCACCGCGCCACCGCTCAACAGGGCGAGCGCCAGGCCGACGCCGGCCAGTGCGCTGCCGGCGCGGACGAGGGGCCCGTCGCCCCAGCGGCCCCGCCAGCCGTCGGCGAACAGCCGGGCCAGGACCATCACACCCGAGACGACGGCGATGCCCATGGGTGCCAGTTCCGCCGATGCCCTGGCGACGTCCTTCAGGTAGAGCGCCGACCAGTCGTTCATGGCACCTTCGGTCACCGTGCCGAACGCCATGGCGCAACACATCCACAGCGTCAGGCGGGACGGCGACGCCCATCGGCCGCGGCGCTTCGGCTCCTTGTGCGCCGCGGGCCGCTCATCGGCCAGCAGGCCCGGCCCGGCGTATCCCACCAACAGCAGCAGGACGGCCGCGGCCACCGCGAAGTGCGCGGCCACGGCCGAGGTCACCGCGGTCATCCCCGAAGCGAGGACGGCCGCGGCCAACGACCCACCGCTGAAGGTCGCATGCAGTTTGGCCATCGCATGGCGCTGGTGCCTGGCTTCGAGCGCGGCGCCCTGCGCGTTCATGGCGACGTTCAGGCATCCCACGAGAACGCCGTCCACGCCCATGACCGCCAGGGCGGTCGGGTAGTTGGGCGCCGCCGCCAACGCGAACAGCAACAGGGTCAGGCCGAGCGCGGACAGCAACGCCAGGCGCCTCGCCCCCAGCCGGCTCATCAACAGCGTGACCAGGGGGAACGACACCGCTGCGCCCACCCCAGTGGCCATCAGCAGCACCCCCACTTCCGCGGCGGTCAGACCGAGATGTGCCTTGATCGCAGGGATCCGTGCCGCCCAGGTGGCGTACTGGAATCCCAGCGAGCAGAACAGCGCGGCAATCGCCAACTGCGCCCGCAGGAAGGGATCGTGCACGCGGAACACCGGAATCATTCCCCTTCGTCGTCGTGTGGTGCCGGACCGCGCAACGCCGCGCCGGCCGGCTTCGGCCCCTCGGCGCGGTCCGCCCGCACCGGCCTGGACATGTAGACGGCCTGCCCGCCGTAGGCGCCCGGGGGGACCACGCCGTGGTGCGGGGCGAATCCGTTCGCCCTCCAGAAGGTCTCGCTGCCGGCGACGGCGACCAAGGAGATCTGCTCGTACCCGCCCGCCCTGGCCGTCGCCGTCAGCTGGCGCAGGAGCCGCTTGGCGAGCCCCCGGCCGCGGAGTGGCGCGGCGATGACGAGGTCGTGCAGGTGGAGGTTGCGCGACGGGACGGCGATCCCTTCCGCGGTCCGATCCGCGATCCAACATGCGGTCCGATCTACGGTCCGATCTGCCGCCCCTTCCGTGGTCCCTTCCGTGGCCCCCTCCGTAGTCCCCTCCGTAGTCCCTTCCGCGCGGCTCAGATCCGGGTACTGGAACATCGGGTAGGGCAGCGCCAACAGGTAGCCCGCGAGCCGCTGTGGGAGGGCGAGCGCGAAGCACGTCGCCGGCGAGGCGTGGGCGCGGGACCGCAGTACGGCCGGCTCCTCCGAGAGGCCGAGGGCGGCATAGGCCCGGGACTCCAGCGCGGTGATGCCGTCCCAGTCACCGTCCGCTATATGCCGTATGCGGGCGTCGTAGCTCATCTACCACCCACCTCCCGCGGCCGCCCGGGCGCGCGCCGGCCGCCCGGGTCGCCGTGCCCGGTCGAGTCCGCTGCCCGCACCGTAGATCCAGGTGTACGGGAGCGGGCGGAAGCCGTTGAAGCCCTGGGTCAGGTAGCTGATGGCGTAGGCCCCACAGGACAGCACCCAGACCGGGTCGCCGGACACAAGGTCCGTGGGCACCTGGACCAGGCCGTGCTCCGACCCGAAAGCGTCGTCGCTGTCGCAGGTGGGGCCCGCGACGACGGCCGGCAGACACGCGCTACCGGCGTGCGCGGGGAAGACCAGCCGGTACTGCAACTGGTCCATCTCGTACAGGCCGTTGAACTTTCCCACGCTCAGGTACAACCAGTGCGCCCGGGTGCCGTTCGGTTGCTCCCGACTGGTCAGCCGGGTCACCTGCGCGCGGATGGCGCCGTGGTCCGCCACGAGGTAGCGGCCCGGTTCCACCAGGAAGTCCAGGTGGTGGCCGCAGACCTCCGTGAGGTGCGCCATGCCCTCCCGGATCACGGCGAAGATCTTGTCCACCGGCGGGTCGAGCGGTCTGCCGTGCCGGTCGGTGTAGCCGAGGGCCGGCAGGCCGCCGCCGAGGTTGACGTGATCCACGGATATCGCCCGTCGGCGCAGGGCCGCCAGGGTTGCGGCCGTGCGGTCGAAGGCCCTGCGCCAGGCATCGGCCGTCATCTGCTGCGAGCCGACGTGGAAGGACAGCCCGGACGGGGTCAGCCCGGCGTCCCGCGCCGCGGCCAGCACCCGTACCGCATCGGCGGGCGAACAGCCGTACTTGTTGCTGAGCCCCCACAGCGCCCCGTCCCCGTCGGTGGCCAGCCGGCAGAACACCCGGGCGCCGGGGGCACAGGTGGCGATCGCCGCCGCGTCTTCCAGGCTGTCCGTCGCGTAGTCCCGGACGCCGAGCCGGTGGGCCTCGGCGAGGTCCCGGTCGGACTTGACGGTGTTGCCGTAGTGGATCCGTTCGACCGGTACGCCGGATCGGAGTGCCTGGGCGATCTCGCGGGGTCCGGCCGCGTCGACGCCCGCCCCCCGCTCGGCCAGACAGGCGAGTACGGCGTCCATGGGGCAGGCTTTCATGGCGAAGCGGACGGCGACCCCGGGCAACTCCCGTTGCAGTGCTGCGTAGTTGCCCGCGATGCCCGCCAGGTCGAAGACGATCTGGTCCTCGGTCGCGGCGGCCAGGGCGGCGCGCAGGAAGGCATTGTCGTTGATCATCGGCGTGCTCGGTCCGGCTGCCACCGGCGCCCTTGCGGGCCGGCGGCCCGGCTCGCCCCGGTCAGTGGCGCCCAGGCTTCGATGAGGAGGGCGAAGTCCGCCATGTCCTGCCGGGCTTCGTGGAGCAGGCGCTCGCGGCGGGACACCAGGACGTCGGCGAACGCGGCGTACTTTCCGCCGAGTTTGCGGTAGGAGGCGTCGAGGATGTCCAGTCGCTCGATGTTCTCCGCCGGGTCCAGTCCGGTGCTCTCCCGGACGATCTCGGCAATCGCGGCGGCCCGGACCCGCTGGTGGTCGTCGAGCAGTGCCTGGTTGGCGCGGGCCATCCGGTCGTAGACGAAGGAGAAGTAGAGCATCGAGAGGAAGAACTTCGCGAACCGTGTCTGGTACGCCAGGAATCCCGGACCGGTCCGGCGCTCGCCGGTGTAGTAGTTGACGATGTTGCGGTTGTGGAGGACGCCGGGCAACGTGGCGTCGTGCACCAGGTGGATGAGGAAGTAGTCGCTGCCGATGGTGTTGGTGGCGGGCGGTAGCGGTACTCGCTGGTGCACCTGGTGGAAACTGATGTTGCACATGTCCACCCGCATGGGGTCGACCAGGGTCAGGACGGAGTGGTCGTGGGTGAACGCTTCCGTGCCGGCGCCTCGGAAGGACTCGTCGACGAGCTGCTGTTTGGCCTGGGCCGACCACTGACCGGGCGCCCACAGGCCGACTACGTCGGTGTAGACGTCGGGGTCGGTCCGGTGGATCTCGGCGATGTCCACGGACAGCTCGCCGACGAATGAACTGCCCACCATCGTAACGGACTTGTGGGCGTGCCGCGGATCGAGCGTGGTCGTGGAGACGCCGTGCGCGGCGTCGCTCGCGCGCTTCCCGAGCGAGCGGAGTTCGTGGTGAATCGGGAAGACCGGCGTCCCGTTCAGGGTCTGGTAGCGGCTGTCGGAATCCCGGCGGTGGACGGACTCGCACCCGAGGGCGGCGGCGATCAGGAACGCACGGTTGGTGCAGGCCCCGTAGGAGGGCTCCGCCGGGAGCATCAGGTCCAGCATCAGTTCGGGCTTCGCGATGCCCGCGTCGCGGATCACCTGCCGCAGGAAGTCCCGCTGTGCGGCCTCGCCGAGATGGTGCACGATGACGTTCGGCACCGGGCGTGCTTCGCGTACGGCCTGCGCGTGCTCGGCGAACACCGGGGCGGCGCAGGAATCCAGGATCACCAGGTGGACCTCGACGTCGAAGTGTTCGGCCGCGTGGGCGGCCTCCGCTCCGATGGCCGTGATCATCGCGGTGCAGGCCCGGTTGGTGGGCAGGGTCAGACAGATTCTGCGCATGCGCCAGCTCCTATGGGCTCCGCGAGTTCCCGCCCGTGCCACGACTCCAGGCCCAGGAGTCTGGCGCCCAGGGCGGTCAGGTCAGGCGTGCCGTATCTGAGGGACTCGTGCCGGGTGGCGTCGCCGAGCAGCGTCGCGTTCCAGTCCGGGGTCCGCAGGTGCCGCCAGGAATCGACCCGGGAGTCCTTGAGTTCCCGGTGCGATTCGAGCGCCGGCATCATGGAGAGGTACTGGACCGCGCGGACTCCGTCCTGCGACGTGTTGGCCGCGACCCCGTGTGCCAGCAGGCCGTTCCAGATCAGCAGATCGCCGGCCGCCAACTCCGGCCGTATGACGGGGAGTTCCGCCCGGTCGAAGGTGGGACGGATCGGGTCCCGGTCCGCCGGCTGGAGGGCCCGCCACCCCTCGAATTGGCGGAACAGCTCGGGCGCGCACTGGAATCCACCGCACTCGGGCTCGGTGTCGTTCAGGGCGATGATGCCCTGGACCCGTTGCGGCAGCGTCCCGAGGGAGGTGTCGACGTCCCAGTGGAGCGCGATGTCGAAGCCGCGCTCCGTCGGCGCGATGAGCGCCCGGTCACGGTTCTTGATGTTGGGCGGGTTCAGGTTGAGCCGGTCCAGGGTCACCCACAGCTCTTCGCAGTCCCACACGTCGACGAACGCGTCGTAGACCCGCTGTGTCTGGCGACTGTCCCAGAGGAACTGGTGGTGGTACGCCTCGACGAATCCGTAGACGTGCAGGTCCCGGTCGAGGTCCGAGCGGAACTCCCGGTCCTGGTACCAGGTGTCCGGCCGGTCCGGGTCGAGTCCCTGGAATTCCCAGGCGAAGTCCAACAGGCGCCGGGCCGCGGACGCCGGGATCGCCTGTTTGACGATGACGTAGCCGTAGGTCTGCCAGCAGGCGAATTCCTCCTCGGACAGCACCCGGAGCTTCCGTGTCTTGGCTAGCTCGCGCAAGGGTGTCCGGGCCAGGTAGGTCTCGCCGTCCGTGCTGAAGTACGGCACGTCCGAGGCGGCTCGGTGCAGATATCCGTCAGTCGCTGGCATGCAGCGCTCCAAAGGTCGAATCGATGGGTGCCTGCGCGGAGCGCTCCTGGTCGGGTCCGCTGTCGCGGGACGCCTCGGTGGCGCCCGGTACGGTGCGGCCGGCACCGCGAACGGCGTCCGCGCATCGCGGTGCCCGTACCGCGGCGGGGGCACGGCGCCGTCGTGGTGCGCTGTCGGTGGGAGCGTGGATCCGCGCTGCGGCGGATGTCGTTGCCGGAGGTGAACAAGAACAAGGGTCGGGGCGACCAGAAGTGCGGGGAGCGCGTCCGTGCGCCCACCAGTCACCCGCGGAGGAGTGGTGGTCCTGGCGAGTTCGACATCGGCCCGCGCATCCGCCGAGGACGGTCACATCCGCCTCTCAGGCAACTCAGGTCACTTGCTTAACTCGCGCCCCAACAAAGTGGACTAGACCAACTGACCGTGTCAAGGGCGGAGTTGACGGGAGTCACAGATCGGACCGGACCGGACCGACCGGATCGGACCGGATCGGATCGGATCGACGGAAGCCCCTCGACCGGGGGCGGGCGGGCCATCCCTTGACATCCCGGATTGGCCTAGGCCAATATCCGCTGGTCCGTACCAACACTCCGATCGATGCGTCGCCCCGACCCGGAAGGCCCCGTCGATGTCCTCCAGCAAGCACAGCAAGGAGTTGCGCCGACTCGCACTCTCCGTCCTCCAGCCGGGATTCGTGGGCACCGAGGCACCGGACTGGGTACTGCGCGACATCAACGACGGCCTGTCCTCCGTCGTGCTCTTCGCCCGCAACATCGTCTCGACCGAGCAGATCGCCCGGCTGACCGAGCAACTCCGCGCCGAAAACGCTGAGTTGATCGTCGCCATCGACGAGGAAGCCGGCGACGTCACCCGCATCGAGTCCGCGACCGGCGCCACCCGACCCGGCAACTTCGCCCTCGGCACCGTGGACGACCCCGAACTCACCGCATCCGTCGCTCACGACCTGGGACGCCAACTGCGGGCCGCCGGCGTCAGCCTGGACTACGCGCCGAGCGTGGACGTCAACTCCAACCCCGACAACCCCATCATCGGCGTCCGCTCGTTCGGCGCCGAGGCCGCCCTCGTCTCCCGCCACGCCGCCGCGTGGATCCGGGGGCTCCAGTCGGCCGGCGTCGCCGCCTGCGCCAAGCACTTCCCCGGCCACGGAGACGTCGCCGTCGACTCCCACCACGGCCTGCCCAGCTACGACGCCGGCCTCGACGAGATCGCCGCGCAGGCACTGCCCCCGTTCCGGGCCGCCGTGGAAGCGGGCGTGGGCGCGATCATGAGCGGCCACCTCCTGGTGCCCGCCCACGACCCGCACCTGCCGGCCACCCTCAGCCCCCGCATCCTCCACGACCTCCTGCGCAAGGAGCTCGGCTTCGACGGCCTCATCGTCACCGACGCCATCGAGATGGGCGCCGTCGCGGACCGCTACGGCATCGGCGGCGCCGCGGTCAAGGCCGTCGCCGCCGGCGCCGACGCGGTCTGCGTCGGCGGCGAGAACGCCGAGGAGTCCACCGTCGCCCTCCTCACCGACGCGCTCACCGACGCCACCTCCCGCGGAGAGCTCACCGAAGAGCGTCTCGCCGAAGCCGCCGACCACGTCCGGGCGTTCGCCTCGTGGTCGCGCCAACTGGGCGAGAACGTCACGGTCGATCCGGTCCACGGCGACATCGGCTTCGTCGCCGCCCGCCGCGCCCTGCGGACCCACGGCCCGGTCGACGACACCCTCCCCCTGACCGCCCCGCCGCACGTGGTGGAGCTGGTGCCCTCGACCAACCTCGCGATCGGCAAGGAGACGCCCTGGGGTGTCGCCGCACCGCTGCGCGAACGGCTGCCCGGCACCACGTTCGTCCGCGTCCCGCACCACCAACTCGCCACCCGCCCCACGGCCCTGGCGCACCACGCTCTCGCACCCGCCGCCGGGCGCCCGCTGGTCGTCGTCGTCCGGGACGCCGCCCGGCACGCGTGGATGGGCCGCGCCCTCGCCGACCTCACCGCCGCCCGCCCGGATGCCGTCGTGGTCGAGATGGGCCTGCCGAGCGACTCCCTCCCGGGAGCGGTCCGGATCTTCACGCACGGCGCCACCGCGGCCTCCGGCGTCGCCGCCGCGGAAGTCCTGGCCCACGGCCGCCCGGGCCGTACGGCGTAGGTCGCCGACCCGTCACCGGTGCCGCCCGCCAAAAGTCCGCGGATGCGGGGTATCGCGTCCAGCAGTGGCATCAGCTGGGTGACGTCGTGCCCCTTGCCGCCGGTCAGTGAGACGGCGAGCGGGGTGCCGTGCCGGTCGACGATCAGGTGGTGCTTGCCGCCCGGCCTGCTCCGGTCGACTGGCGGAGGCCCGGTGTGAGCCCCCCTTTGAGGGCTCTGACGTGCGAGCCGTCCACTGCCGCGTCGTCCATCTCCAACAGACCGGACCTGCGGAGTTCGACGAGGAGCGTGTGGTGCAGGCGGGGCCATACGCCGGCCTCGGTCCAGTCCCGCAAACGACGCCAGCAGGTCACCCCGCCGCAGCCGATCCGCTCGGCCGGGACATCTCGCCAGCTCACCTCTTTACGCAGCACGCAGACGATGCCCGCCAAGGCAACGCGGTCGTCCACCAGCAGCCTTCCGGGGAATCGGCGCCGCCGCGGCGCACGGGCCGGGAACAGCGAGGCCATCCGCTCCCACAGATCATCAAAACAAGATCGTCTAACACCCCGCAGACCCCGCCCGACACCGCCCTCAACCACCAACCGCCACACCGAACCCATTCTGAAGCGATCAGTTACGTATGCGCTGGAAACCGAGGAGGGCGGTGTGCTTGACCGCCGGGCAAGCACGAGCAAACCACTCTCTTCTGAGCAGGTCAGCAAGTGTCCCGCCCGCGGGCGCACGGAGTGATCGCAGCGTGAGGTCGACCTCCGCGCCAAGCTCCTGCCCAGCCCACGCGCGCAGGGCTAATCGCACGGATCAGTCTGGGCGCTGACCGTGTACGCGCGGGTATCCGATGTTGGTCTCTGGTCCCACAGCAGCTCCCCGCTGGAACCGGGTTCTACCGAGCCTCAGTGGTTGCCGGCTCTGTGGCCGCCGTGGATGGGGAAGTCGTGGAGGAGGTGGCTGAGGGGAGCGTCCCCGCTGTCCACACACGAGTTCTCAACGCATGTGAACCGGTGGTAATCCGGGTCGGGCTGCCACCGGCCGGAGCCGTGTGCGGGTCCATGCCGGGACCCGTTCCAGTGGCCGCTGCCGCCAGAGCCAGAGCCTGCGCCGGGGCCGTTGTTGTTCGGCGTCAGGGAGGCTGACGATGCTGACGACGTGAGCGGCGTCAATGGGGCCGCCGTGGTCGCGCTGGCCGCACCGACAGCTGTCATGGCGAGTATGGGTGCTGCACACGCCGCGGCAGCCACTCGGCTCATCCTGGCCTTCCGTGTGCGCATGATGACACCCCTTTTCCGGGGCGAAATATGATCTTGGGTCGTGGTAGCGGGGTCCGATGGCCGTGCCCGCTCTGCAACAAGACATTCGACGTCAGCGTCACTCTCCTCCCTCATGGCCGATTCGCCAGGGCCGAACGGCCCAGGGTGCGAGAGCCGGTCGGTCCTGATTCGCCGTGTGCCAGCTCCCGCCCCGGGGCGGGAAGACTGCGAGGAACGGGAGGGAAGCCTTGATTGAAGGCAGGCTTCAGCGGAGCGGGATGATGTCGAGTACGACGATGGTCTTCTGGGGGTAGCTGACGAGGATGGCGGCGATGGCGTCGTCGGTGTGGACGGCGCGGTTCCATTCTTCGGCGATGCCGCGGGGTGCTGTGTTGCCGAGGGGGTCGTGGCAGGCGGCTTGGCGGGTGAGGGGTGCTACGTAGCTGGCGCGCAGGATGTAGTCGGGCGGCGCGCACGCCCGCCTGTGCACCGGTTCCAACGGCGCGGGCTGCAACTACGACATGGGCGCGCAGAACGGCGTCTGGGCCGACCTGACACCCATCAACTCGATCACCCTCGACCAGCCCTGAGGCCGGGCGCGGCAACCGCGTTCCCCGTCGCGCCGGGCCGGCAGCGGCCCGCCACCCGCTGCCGGCCCGGCCGCGACCCCGACCGCATCCGCTGCCCACCCCGGTGTTCGGGCATCCGCAGCCCACCCCTGCCCGACCGGTTCCCGCGCCGCGTACCGAGTGGGGAGCGGAGGGCACGAAATCAGGGGGGCGGCATATGCACACCTGGATCCTGGCGGTACTCATCCCGGCCGGTCTGATCGCCGTGGGCGCAGCGGTGTTCCCGATCTGGACGTGGTTGGGCATGGACCGGCCGGTGAAACACCACAGGCGGCCACGTCGGCAGCGGCGACTTCCCGTTCGGCGGCTGGCAGACCATCGCCCCCGGTCAGGGGCAGACCGCCAGATGGGTCAGCCGACTGGAACCCTGCGGGCGCACCGCGGCGTTCGAACTCATCGACCTGGGCGGGAAGCCGTGGGGCGCCCAACTCTTCCTGGAACCCCGGACCCGTGTCCCCGTCCTCCGCCACCGCAACGGCACGGTGCTGGTGGCGAACGTACGGCCCCGTCCGGAAAGCACCAGGTGACGGGCGCCGGCACACGGTCGTCCCCCGGGCGGGCCCGTGCCGACGTCGGCAGTGGTCCACCGGCCCCGGTGCGGTCACGGTGGGTGACGGGCCGTTCCGGACCGGCACGGGGCGGGGCCGCCGAGCGGCGCCGACGGCGGACATGATGGGTGGCAGGGCAGCGGTCCCGCCCGGGGAGTGTTAGAAATAGCAGCATGGCCGCAGGGTCCGGCCGATACCGGCGCGCAACAGTACGGTCACTGACCGAACGACGCCCGCAGAGTCTCGCGGGGCAGGTCTTCCTGCTGCAACTCACCGTCGGCCTGCTGCTCGTCCTGGGCGCGCTGGCGGCGCTGCTGCTGACCTCGCGGCACGACGCCGAGGAGGAGGCCCGCAACCGCTCGGTGGCCGTCGCGGAGACGTTCGCCCACTCCCCCGGCGTCCAGACCGCGCTGAAGGCCCCGGATCCGTCGAAGATCTTGCAGCCCCTCACCGAGACGGCCCGCAAACGGGCCGGCGTCGACTTCATCGTGGTGATGAACACCCACGGCATCCGCTACACCCACCCGAAGCCCCAGGAGATCGGCCACCGGTTCGTCGGCAACATCGGCCCGTCGCTGGCCGGCCGGGTCCGCGTCGAGAGCGTGCACGGGCCGCTCGGCCACGAGGTGCAGGCCATCGTGCCGATCACCGATCCGCGGGGCTCGGTCGTGGGCCTGGTCTCCGCGGGCATGAAGGTGGCGAGCGTGAGCCGGGCGATCGCCGGGCACCTCCCGGCGATCTTCGTCATCAGCGGCGCGGCTCTGGCGCTCGCCACGGCCGCAACGGCGGTGATCACCACCAGACTGCGGCGCCAGACCCGCGGGCTGGGGACCGTCGAGATGAGCCGCATGTACGAACACCACGAGGCGGTGCTGCACGCCGTGCGGGAGGGCGTGGTCATCGTCAGCGCCACAGGCCGCGTGCTGCTGGCCAACGACGAGGCCAGACGGCTGCTCACACTGCCCGAGGACGCCGAGGGACAGGAGGTGTCGCAGCTGCCTGGCCTCGCCCCCGGGCTGGCCGGTCTCCTGGCGTCGGGCCGGGCCGCCACCGACGAGATCCACCAGGCGGGTGGCCGGCTCCTCGCGGTGAACCAGCGGCCCACCGACCGGCACGCCGCCGGCATGGGGACGGTCACCACCATCCGCGACTCCACGGAACTGCGGCTGCTCTCCGGCCGCGCCGAGGTCGCCCACGAGCGCCTGCGGCTGCTCTACGAGGCCGGGGTGAGCGTCGGCACCACCCTCGACGTCGCCCGGACCGCCGAGGAGCTCGCGGAGGTCGCGGTCCCGCGGTTCGCGGACTTCGTCACCGTCGATCTCGCGGCCCCCGTCCTGCACGGCGACGAACCGGCCGGGAGCGGCACCCAGCAGATGCGCCGCACCGCCGCACACGGCATCCGCGCCGACCACCCCTTCCTCCCCGCCGGCACGTCGATCACGTTCGTGGACGACACGCCCCAGGCCCGCGGGATGGCCAACGGCCACTCCCAGGTCGTCCCGGACCTGTCGACGACCCCCGCGTGGCAGTTGCAGGACCCGGAACGGGCCCGGAACGTCCTGGCGTGCGGCATCCACTCGCTGATCACCACGCCGCTCAAGGCCCGCGGCAACATCCTGGGCGTGGCCAACTTCTGGCGCGGGCAGGAGTCGGAGCCCTTCGACGACGAGGACCGGTCGCTGGCCGAGGAGCTGGTGGCGCGTGCCGCGCTGAGCATCGACAACGCCCGGCGGTACACGCGGGAACACGCGCTGGCAGTGACCCTGCAACGCAGTCTGCTGCCGCGCACCCTGCCCGAGCAGAGCGCCATGGAGGTGGCCCACCGCTACCTGCCCGCCCAGTCGGGGGTGAGCGGCGACTGGTTCGACGTCATCCCGCTATCCGGCAGCCGGGTCGCGCTGGTCGTCGGGGACGTCGTCGGCCACGGACTGCACGCCGCGGCGACCATGGGGCGGCTGCGCACCGCGGTGCACACGTTCTCCACCCTCGACCTCACGCCGGACGAGCTGCTGGGCCACCTGAACGACCTCGTCGACCAGATCGACCAGGAGGAGGCGGAGGCCGGCAGCGACACCGGCATCACCGGCGCCACCTGCCTGTACGCGATCTACGATCCGGTCTCCCGGCGCTGCGACATGGCCCGGGCCGGCCATCCGCCGCCGGCACTGGTCCACCCCGACGGCACCGTCGAGTTCCCGGACCTGCCGGCCTGTCCGCCCCTGGGGCTGGGCGGCGTGCCCTTCGAGACCACGGAGCTGCGCCTGCCCGAGGGCACCCAGATCGTCCTGTACACCGACGGGCTGGTCGAGGAACGCACCCGGGACTTCGACGTGGGCATGGAGCTGCTGCGCGGGGCGCTGTCCCATCCGGGCCGGTCCCCGGAGGAGAACTGCCGGGCGGTGCTCGACCGCCTGCTCCCGGACCGTCCGCGGGACGACGTGGCGCTGCTGATCGCCCGCACCCGCGTACTCGGCCCGGACCGCGTCGCCGCGTGGGACGTGCCGTTCGACCCCGCGGCCGTCGCGAGGATGCGCTCCAGCCTCTCCGACAAGCTCGCCGAGTGGGGTCTAGACGAGCTCGCCTTCGCGACGGAGCTGGTGATCAGCGAACTGATCACCAATGCGATCCGCTACGGCTCACCGCCGGTGAAGGCCCGGCTGCTGCGGGACCGCAGCCTCGTCTGCGAGGTGGCCGACGGCAGCAACACCTCGCCCCACCTGCGGTACGCGGCGACGACGGACGAGGGCGGGCGCGGTCTGTTCCTGGTGGCCCAGCTCACCGAGCGCTGGGGCACCCGCTACACCCCGCAGGGCAAGGTCATCTGGGCGGAGCAACCCCTGCCCCCGAACGGCCCCGACGGCTCCCACGAGTCCGCCGCCCCGTAGCCGCCCACCGATCCGCCCTCCCGCGACCACTCAACACCCCTACTTCTCAAGGGAGTTGAGCGTGCGCGGTGCCCCAAAGCCCCCCGGCGGCCCTGCGTGCCCCGTGCGCGCCCGCCGCGACGGCTCGCGACTCACCCCGACGGCCGGGTGGGCGTGCGCCGCGCCGAAGAGCTACCCATGCTGGACCGGGGCCGGCCCACGATCCGGTGGTGCACCCGCGCGCACGGCGACCGGGCCCCCGATCACGTCGCGGAGGAGCGGAGAGTTCATGAGGCTTGTCGTTGATCTCAACCGGTGTCAGGGATACGCCCAGTGCGCCTTCCTCGCACCGGACGTGTTCACCATGCACGGAGACGAGGCGCTGATGTACGACCCGCAGGCCGATGACGCGCAGCAGGAACACGTACGGAGGGCGGCGGACGCCTGCCCCGTGAAGGCCATCACCCTCGACTACGCGGACCTGGACGGGGCCGAGGGGAAGGCGGGTGCGTCCCGTGTCGATTAACGGGTATCTGGAGGCGTTCCGGCGCGAGGGGCGCATCGTCATCGTCGGTGCGTCGCTGGCCGGCCTACGGGCCGCCGAGACGCTGCGCGCGGAGGGTTTCGCGGGCACGCTCGTCATGGTCGGCGACGAGCCCCACGAGCCGTACGACCGGCCGCCGCTGTCCAAGCAGGTCCTGTTGGGCAAGGTGCCGGCCGATCACACCCGGTTGCCGAGGCGGCGCCCGATCGACGCGCAGTGGCGGCTCGGGGCGGCGGCCACCGGACTGGATCTGGCGGGCAAGCGGGTGCGGCTCGCCGATGGCGACGCGCTCGACTACGACCGGCTGCTGATCACGACCGGGGTCCGGGCCCGTCCGTGGCCGCACGAGCTGGAGGCCGACCTGGACGGGGTGTTCGTGCTGCGCACCCAGGACGACGCCGTGCAACTGCACCGCCGGCTGACGGCCGGTCCGCACCGGGTGCTGGTGATCGGGGCCGGCTTCACCGGCTCGGAGATCGCGTCCGCCTGCCGTGAGCGGGGCGTACCGGTCACCGTGGCGGAACGCGGGGCGGCCCCGCTGGTGGGCGCGCTCGGCGGGGTGGTCGGCGAGGTGGCCGCGGAACTCCAGCGCGCGCACGGCGTCGACCTGCGGTGCGGGGTCCAGGTCACCGGGCTGGAAGGGGACTCCGCCGGCCGGGTGCGCAAGGCGCACTTCTCGGACGGCAGCGCGGTCGAGGCGGAGATCGTGGTCATCGCGCTGGGCGCCACCCGCAACACCGAATGGCTCGCGGACTCCGGGCTGGGCGCCGGCCCGCGCGGTATCGCCTGCGACGCCGGGTGCCGCGCCTTCGACGTACGGGGCATCGTCACGGACGACGTCTTCGTCGCCGGTGACGTGGCCCGCTCACCGCATCCGCTCTTCGGGTACCAGTTCCTGTCGCTGGAGCACTGGGGCAACGCGGTCGCACAGGCGGAGGTCGCGGCCCACAACATGGTCAGTGCCAGTGCCGAGCGGCGACCGCATCTGTGGATGCCGTCCTTCTGGTCCGCGCAGTTCGGGGTGAACATCAAGTCCGTAGGCGTGCCGCCGATGGCCGACCAGATCCTCGTCACCCAGGGGTCGCTCGCGGAGCAGCGCTTCACCGCGGCCTACGGCCACCAGGGGCGGGTCATCGCCGCGGTCACCTTCGACCAGGCGAAGTGGCTGGACTTCTACGAACGGCAGATCGAGCAGGCCGCGCCGTTCCCGCCCGAGTTCGCCACCGTCGACCGGCGCCCGGAGGGACTCCAGCCGGTCTCGGCCGGCTTCCCGGACCCCTCGCAGCCCAGCCACGGGCCCACCGTCACCCTCAGCGGGTATTCCCCGACCGACCGGCGCGTCTCGTTCACCCCGCGACGCGCCTGACCCGGGTACGCCGACAGGTCGCCTCCGGCCGCAGCACCTTGGAAGGAATCCCATGACGTCGGTCGCACTCCTGCACCGGATCCTCGACTACGCCAACCGTCCCGACCCGTACCCGCTCTACGCCGAGCTCCGCAGGACTCCGGTGGTACGCGATGAGGCGGGTCCCTATCTGGTCAGCACCTATTGGGAGATCAAGGGTCTGCTCCATGACCCTCGGATCAGTTCCGACTCCCGCAATCTGACGCCCGAGGCGGCCGAGGCCACCGGGCAGGACCAGGATCCCAACCTGCCACCGTCGTTCCTCCGGCTCGATCCGCCGGAACACGACCGGCTGCGCCGGCTGGCCATGCGCCCGTTCGGCCCGCCGCACACCCCGCGCCGGGTGTTCGACATGCACGGCGAGCTGGCCGGGATCGTCTCCGGGCTCATCGACGGCCTGCGCGGACGCGACACGATCGATCTCGTCGACGACGTGTCCTACCCGTTCCCCGTCACCGTGATCTGCCGGATCCTGGGCGTCCCGCGCGAGGACGAGTCGCACTTCCACGAGTGGGCCGACACCATCGCCGCCGGCCTGGACCCGGTCGGTACGGCCGAGGAGCGCGCGGCCAGGGCGCAGGCCGTCCGGCAGGCCCGGGGTGACCTCGCGGCCTATCTCGCCGGGCTGATCGAGGAGCGTCGGCGGGCTCCCCGGGACGACATGTTGTCCGCCATGGCCGCCGACCACGGCCCGGACGGACAGATGTCGCCGGTGGAGATGATCACCACCTCGGTGCTGCTGCTGATCGCCGGCCACGAGACCACGGTCAACCTCATCACCAACGGGATGCTCACCCTGATGCGGAACCCGGACGTGCTCCAGCGGCTGCGCGCCGAGCCCGATCTGGTGGTGCCGCTGGTCGAGGAGTTGCTGCGGTTCGAGCCGCCCGTGCAGATGCTGCCGCAGCGCACGACGCTGGCCGACATCGACGTCGCCGGGACCGTCATCCCCAAGGGCGCGTCGCTCTACCTCATGGTGGCCTCCGGCAGCCGGGACCCGCAGCGCTTCACCGATCCCGACCGGTTCGTCCCCGACCGCGCCGACAACCAGCACCTGGGCTTCGGCCACGGTCTGCACAACTGCTTCGGTGCTCCCCTCGCCCGGCTGGAGGCGCAGCTCGCGCTGACCGAACTCGTCCGCCGGCTCGACGACCCGCGACTGGTCGAGGATCCGCCCCCGTACCGGCAGAACGCGGTCCTACGCGGTCCCCGGCACCTGCCGCTCACCCTCGCCGGGGTCAGGGACTGAGCCGTCCGTGCGGGCCGTCCCACCCGGACGTGTCGTCGCGTTGCCGGTCCAGGGCGTCGTCCAAGGTGGTGGCCGCCATGATGAGGGACAGGTGGGTGAACGCCTGCGGGAAGTTGCCCAACTGCTCGCCGCTGGGGCCGATTTCCTCCGCGAACAGGCCGACGTGGTTGGCGTAGGTCTGCATCTTCTCGAAGGCGTAGCGCGCCTGGCGGAGCCTGCCGGCCCGGGCGAGGGCGTCGACGTAGAGGAAGGTGCACAGGCTGAAGGTGCCTTCGGAGCCGCGCAGGCCGTCGGGGGAGGCGAGCGGGTCGTAGCGGTAGACGAGGCTGTCCGACACCAGGGTGCGTTCGATCGCGTCCAGCGTGGACAACCAGCTCTCCGTCCGGGGTGCCAGGAAGCCCACGCGCGGGAGCAGCAGCAGTGAGGCGTCGAGCACCGTACCGCCGTAGTGCTGGACGAGTGCCTGCTGCTGTGCGTCCCAGCCGCGCTGCATGACCTGTTCGAGGATCGCGTCGCGGGCGGCGGTCCATTGGGGGGTGTTGGCGGGCCGGCTGTACGCGGCCGCCAGGCGCAGTCCCCGGTCGAAGGCCACCCACGACATCATCCGGCTGAAGGTGAAGTCCTGGCGTCCGCCGCGGGTCTCCCAGATGCCTTCGTCGGGGCGGTCCCAGGAGTCGGCGAGCCAGTCCAGGGTCCGGGCGAGGTTCTTCCAGCCGTGGTAGCCGGCCCGCATGGCGATCTCGCGCCCCTCCGACAGGGCGTAGAGCGCCTCGCCGTAGATGTCCAGTTGCAGTTGGTCGGTGGCGGCGTTGCCGACGCGCACCGGAGCCGAACCGCGGTAGCCCTCCAGGTGGGACAGGACCTCCTCGGGGAGGTCGGGGTCCCCGTCCACCCGGTACATGATCTGGAGCGGTTCGCTCCGGTCGTCCTCCGGGGGCTGCAGGCGGTCCCCCAGCCAGCGGGTGAACTGTGCCGCCTCCTCGGCGAATCCCAGGTCGAGGAGGGCCCGTACGGACAGCGACCCGTCCCGGACCCAGGTGTACCGGTAGTCCCAGTTGCGTTCGCCGCCCACCTGCTCGGGCAGCCCCATGGTGGCCGCGGCGACCGGTGCCCCGGTGGGGGCGTAGGTGAGCAGTTTGAGGGTGATCGCCGAGCGGTGCACGACGCCCGGCCACCGGCCCCGGTACCGGGAGGTGCGCACCCAGCGCTGCCAGAACTCCACGACCTCCCAGAACCGCTCCGCCACCGCGTCCGGGGTCAGGGGCGGCGGGGCCGGCGCGTCCGGTGACGCGTCGACGGTGAGGACGGCCGCGGCCAGTTGACCGGAGTGCAGGGTGACGGTGCCCCGCACGTCGGCGCCGTCGCGGTGCAGCGGGAAGGTGCTCTGGAGGTGTGCGGTGCTGCCCGGCGCCCGGAAGGTGGCGGTGCCGTCCCGCAGGTCGCAGGTGTGGGCGGCCCGGGCGTAGTCGAAGCGCGGTCGGCACTCCAGGCCGAAGCGGACCGTACCGCGGACCGCTCGGGCGCCGCGGATCAGCACGTGCCGGTCGGACGGCGTGCCGGTGCGGTCCGGCGGCATGCAGTCGAAGACCTCGCCGACGCCGTCGGGGGACATGAACCGGGTCACGAGTACCGCGGTGTCCGGGTAGTAGAGCTGTTTGCAGGTACCGCCCCGGTCTTCCGGCGCGAAGCGGAAGTGGCCCCCGCGGTCGTGGTCGAGCAGCGCGGCGAAGACGCTGGGCGAGTCGAACCGGGGCGCCGCGAACCAGTCGACGACCCCCTCGGACGAGATGAGCGCGGCGGTCTGTAGGTCCCCGACGACGCCGTGATCCGCGATGGCTGGGTACCGTTCCATGATCATCCCGCTTCCGTGGGGCGCGTACCTCCACTGTCCGCCCCCGCCGAAGGGCGCGCGAAGGCAGCGGACCCGGGCCGGTTCGCCCCGTGTCGGCTCGCCCCGAGCGGGGCTCAGGGCCCTGCTGCCGCGGCCGGCCCCGGTGGGCCGCCGTTCCGGTCGCTGCGCAGGGTGACCACGAAGACGTGGCAGCTGACGGCCAGCATCCACAGCGGGAAGACGAGTTCGAGGTGGCCGGCGCCGCCGACGGCGAAGAGCAGCACCAGCGCGACCAGATAGCCCAGCCACACCAGCCAGCGGGGAAAGATGCCGAGCCGGTGCCCGATGGTCGTGGTCGACACCACGAACACGGCGGCCATCCGCGTGGCGTAGCTGGTCAGCAGCTCCAGGACGAGGTGGCGTCCGTACTGCCAGAGCGCCCGCTCCGCCGCCGAAGCCGAGGTCGACACGTCCGTCACGGCCAGCAGGCTGCCGGTGGTCGCCGCGAGGACGAACAGCATGGCCACGAAGAGCAGTCCGCTGCCGAGGAACAAGGTCGCGAAGAACCGGTCCTCGGCCGCGCCGACGAAGTCCCGGACCGCGCCCATGAACCACAGGAAGAAGATCCCGGCGAACGGCAGCAGAGCCAGTGCGGTGTGCAGGAATTCCCGCTGGGAGGTGTTGCGGATCCAGTCGACGGCGTCCTCGGGGTGCTCGGGCACCGCCAGGCGCACGAGGAGGATGGCCGCGCCCAGCAGCACCGCGGAGACGATCCCGGCCACCCCCGCGACCCGCGGTGTCCGCAACCCCCGGGCCGGTGCCGTTTCCCCGTCGGTCGTTCGCATCACGTTCTCCCGCTGCTCGTCACTGGCTGCGCCCGGCACGGCCGCACGGCATGCGCGGACCGACCGGCTCAGCGGACCGACCGGCACACCGGACCGACCCGCTCACCGGCAGTTTCCGAAAACGCCTGACTGCCAGTTGTACGACCCGGCGACGCACCGCACCGATTCACCCGGGCCACTCGGGTGAGCACCCCGACCGCGCTCCGGCACGGCGGCGTCGCGCACGGTCCGGAACCGCCGCATCGCACGCGGTGCGGGCCCGCCCGGCGCCGTACGGGAGGGCCGGAGACCTCGTGTGGCAGTGCCGGGCCGGCCTTGCCACGCTGGGAGGTGCCGGCCGTCCCGACGGACGCCGGTCCGGTACGAGCCCCGCACCGCGGACCGCCTCGCGGTGCGGCGGGATGACCGTCCTGGTAGTGAGCGTGATGCCTCCGGCGGATGCCTTCGGGACCTCGACGGACCGTGGCGGACCGCCACGGTCCGGGCCGCCGACCGCCGGTGAGTCACCGCCCGCCGATGCCCCCGCGCCCCCGGTGGCGTACGCCGGGGAACCGCTCCTCACCGCGAAGTTCGTGCCCCCGGAGCGTCCGCACGCCTACGTCCACCGGCAGCGGTTGACCGACCGGCTCGCGACGGCCGCGACCGGTCCCCTCACCCTGATCACCGGTCCCGCGGGGGCCGGCAAGACCACCCTCGCCGCCTCCTGGGCCCGCACCGGCCCGCTCCCCGGCCCGCTCGTCTGGCTCACCCTCGACTCCTGCGAAAGCGCTCACGCTGACTTCTGGGCGTACGTGCTGGAGGGGTTCCGGCGGACGCTGCGGACGACGCCACGGGAGACCGCCGGCCATCGGGGGCCCGGCGGCCTCCCGGTGACCGGCCGCGTCGAGCACTCCCGCCTCATCCACCTCGCGGCGCTGCTGGAACGGCTGCCCCGGCCCCCGGTGCTGGTCCTCGACGGCTTCGACCGGGTGCGCGCCCGGGAGGTGGCGGCGGACCTGGAATTTCTGCTGGCGCACGCCGGGCCGGGGCTGCGCCTGGTGCTGACCAGCCGGGTGGATCCCCTACTGCCTCTCCACCGCTACCGGGCCGAGGACCGGCTCGCCGAGATCCGCGCCGCCGACCTGGCCTTCACCCCGTACGAGACCGCGGCGCTGCTGGACCGGCACCGGCTGAGCCCGACGCCCGCCACGGTCGGCCTGCTCACCCGCCGCACGGAGGGCTGGGCCGCCGGGCTGCGGCTGTGCGCCCTGGCGATGCGGCAGTCCGGCGATCCGGATGCGGTCGCCCGGACGTTCGCCGCCTCGCCGCACGCCGTCGCCGACTACCTCCTCACCGAAGTCCTCGACGCCCAACCCGCCGCCCTCCGCGACCTGTTGCTGCACCTGAGCATCCTCGACCACGTCCACCCCGACCTCGCCCGGGCCCTGACCGGTCGTCCGGACACCGCCGAGCTGCTGGACCGGCTCGTCCGCCGCAACGTCTTCGTGACGCGGCTGCCGGGCACTGTGTGGTGCCGCCTCCACCCCCTGTTCGCCCAGGTCCTCCAGGCACAGCTGCACCACCGGCGCCCGGGTCTGGCCCCGCGGCTCCACCACCGCGCCGCCCGCTGGTTCGCCGCCGCCGGCGATGCCGACCGGGCCGTCAGTCACGCGGCCGCGGCCGGCGACTGGCGTTACGCGGCCGACGAGGCCGTACGGACCCTGCTGCTCGGGCGGCTGCTCACGGCCCCGGGGAGCGAGGGGCTGCACCGGCTCCTCTCCCGTATGCCCGCGGACGTGCCGGGCGCCGGCCCGGCCCTCGTCGCGGGCGCCTGCGCCCTGTACCGGCACGATGCCGCCGGCTGCCGCGAACGGCTCACCGCGGCCGCACGCCAACTGGGCGAAGGCGGCAGCGGCCGCACCCCGGAGACCGCACTCGTCCACGCCCTGCTCAGCCTGGTCTGCGCGCCGCTCGCGCCCGGGCAGGACGACCGCGGGCTGCGCCAGCGCGCGGACCAGGCGGCCCGGCGGATCGGCGCGCTGATGGAGCGGGTGCCCCGGCCGCTGGTCGAGCGGCATCCGGAACTGGCGGCGCTGCGGTGCGCAGGACTGGCCCACGTCCTGCTGCGCACCGGTGAACTCGACGCTGCACGGCGCTACTTCACCCGGGCCACGGGCCCCGACGACGGCCCGCACGACGACCGCGCGACCGGCCGGTTGCGGCACGCCGCACTGGGCCTCCTCGCCGTCACCGAGAGCCTCCGCGGGGAGCTCACGGCGGCGACCGACCACGCCACCGCGGCGCTGGCGCTCGCGGACCGTACGGGCCTCACACCGCACCGCCGCTCCGGCGCCGGTCACCTGGCGCTGGCCATCGTGGCGCACGGGCGCGGCGCCCACCAGGACGCGCAACGGCACCTCACGCGCGCCGAGCAGTGCCCCGACACCCGCCACGACCCGACGCTGCACGTCGAGTGCGCCCTGCTGCGGGCCCGCCTCCACCTTGCCCGCGGCCGGTGGGAGGCCGCCCGGAGCACGCTGGACGACTGCGGTCCGGCGCCCTCGGCCTGGTCCGCGGAGCGGCTGGCCGTGGCCCGGTCCGCCGCCGCGCTGGCACGCGGGGACACCGTGGCGGCCCTCGCCGCCGCACCCGCCGCACCCGCCGCACCCGCCGCACCCGCCGGAACCAACGACACCGCCCCCGCCGCCCTCGCCCGGGCCCGCGCGCACCTGGCCGCCGGTCACCCCGACCGGGCCCTGCGGCACCTCGCCCCCCTCGACGGTGCGGCACTGTCCCGGCCCGACCTGATCGGATCCCTGCTGGTCAGGGCGCATGCCGCGGTCCTGACCGGGGTACCGGCCACGGCCCGCGAGCTGCTCGCCCGGGCACTGGACGCGGCACGGCCCGAGCAGCTGCGCGCCCCGTTCACCGAGGCCGGGCCCTGGCTGCGCGTACTCCTGGACGGCACCGGTGACCGGACCGGGCCGGCCACCGGGCACATCTGGTTCGGCGTGCGATGGGGCGACGGCCGGTCCGCCGCGGGCACGCCCTACCTCGTCGAACCGCTGAGCCGCCGCGAGCGGCAGGTCCTCGCCGGTGCCGCGCGACTGCTCTCCGCGGACGAGATCGCCGAGGAGCTGTGCCTCTCCCCCAACACCGTCAAGACCCACCTGAAGACCATCTACCGCAAGCTCGGCGTCTCCCGCCGCCGCGAGGCGGTCGACCGCGGCCGGGAACTCCATCTGCTGTGAGGCCCGGACCCGCTGCCGGCCAGCCCCGGTCCGGTCGCGCCGGACGCCCGCGTCACCTCGCACGGGTGATGTCCGCCCGCCCCACGGACCTCAGCATGAAAGGGCTACGGACCACGGAGGAGGGTGATCCGGCATGCGCTACGAGTTCCGGGTCACCGGCCGCGTCTCGCCCTCCCTGGCCGGGGAGTTCCCCGAACTGGACACGGTGCGCGTCCCGGAGCAGACGGTGCTCGTCGGCTCGGTCACCGACGAGGCGCACCTGTACGGACTGCTGCTCAGGTTCCAGGACCTCGGCCTGCACGTCGAGGAGGTGCGGCGACTGCCGGAATGACCCCCGACTGCGCACGCTCATCGGCGATCAACAACCGGCTGCCGGCAACCGGCTGCCGGTGCTCGACTCGGACGTCATTGTCCCCGTCCTCATCCCCGTCCCTGTCCCCGTCCCCGTCCTGGTGCGGCTCGCCGTCCCGGCCGCGGCGGCCGGGATGGCGAATCACCCGTATCAGGTGGTGCCCCCTGAGGCACCCGGCGGTGTGCTGGAGGACGGAGGGCGGCGCCCCTCCGCGCAACGGTACCGAGAAGAGGAGAGAGCAATGGTCGGTCACCTGAACCTGGCCTACGACTACCCGGTGCTCGGCGCCTTCTGGACCGCGATGTGGGTCTTCCTCTGGATCATGTGGGTCATCCTGCTCTTCCGGGTCGTGCTGGACATCTTCCGCGACGACACGATGAGCGGCTGGGCCAAGACCGGCTGGCTCGTCTTCGTCCTGGTGCTGCCCTTCCTCGGCGTCTTCGTCTACGTCATCGCCCGGGGCCGGGAGATGGGCGGCCGCGAACAGCAGCACGCCCGGGCCCAGCAGGAGCAGGTCGAGCGGTACATCCGGGAAACCGCGGGCGCCGGGGCCGGCACCAGCGAAGTGGAACAGCTGGCCAAGCTCTCCGAAATCCGCGCCCGGGGCGACATCACCGACGAGGAGTTCGCCCGCGCCAAGGAGAAGATCCTGCACTGAGAGCAGATCCTGCACCGACCGCCCCGGAGCCCGCCCCTGATCGCGTCGGCCCTCGGTCGCATCGGTCCCCGATCTCCCCGGTCCCCGGTCCCGTCGCCCGGGGTCACGTCAGGCCGCGGTCACGTCGGCCGCTCAGCCGCGTCGGCCGCTCAGCGGCGGAGCAGCCGGGCGAAGTACCCGGTGCGCTCCGGGCCGGCGTACCGCAGCAGCGCGCCCAGCCCATCGTCCAACACCAGGTGCCCGTGCGGCACCACGACCAGCCCCGCGCCCGTCCGCACCGCCGCCCGGATCACCGCGGCCCGAGCGGGCCCGCCGCGGAAGCCGAGCGCACCGTACGGCTCCAGATCCATGTCCGACGGGTCGACCGGCGTCGCCCCTGCGCTCACGGGGAGTTGCCCCGGGAAGCGCAGCGGAACGTTGAGCAGCAGGGTGCCGACCTGCGAACGCCGCAGCGCGGCCACGACGTCGGGCAGGCCCTCGACGGCGCCGTGCCGGCTGGTCCGGCGGGCCCGGAACAGGTCGAGGCGGCCCCGGTCGGTCATCCGCAGCTGCCCCCGGAACGCCGCGGAGAGGTCGTGCTCCATCAGCGCCCGGCCCTCCGGGGCCGGATATCCGTCGCCACCGCTGGTGACCATGCGCTTGCGCCACCGTACGGACAGGTGGTCGGCCAGCGCGTTGCGGGCCCAGGTGATCCCGCTGAGCACGATCGTCTCGGCGCCGGTCCTGCGGGCCAGTTCGGCGATGCTGTCGGCGACTTGCCCGGCCCCGTCGAGCCAGCCCACGGCGGTCCCGCTCATCCGGTGGCAGACACCCGGCGCGACGACGCTGCTCGGCCACGTCCCGGCCTGGTACGCCACCTCCAGTTCGTCCGGGGGCGCCGCCGGCGGGCCCGGGCGGCTGTGCACGGTGGCGGCGACGTAGCGGATGTCCGGCGCGTGCTGCACCGCCAGTGGCATCAGGTCGGGCAGCGCGGTGAACGTGGCCTCGTCGCGCGCCGGAGGCTCGGGCAGTTCCTCGGTCAGGACCACCCGCCCGTGGCTGGCGACGATCGCCTGTCCGTGCCGGCCGGCGATGTCCCGGTCACACCCCGCGACGGCGGCCACGGCCTCCACCGTGGCGGCGTCGGCGCCCTGCTCCGCGAGCGTCTCGCAGACCCGCCGTCGACGGCGCGCCATCGCCCGGTCCGGCTCCACGGTGTTCCGTGACGTGTCGAGATAGGCGCAGACGTACGGTCCCCCGCTCGCGTACACCGCATTCAGGAAGGCCAGTTCCACGATGCCTCCACCCTCAGCGACGTTCCCACTCGCTCCTGGTCCTGCTACTTCCCCCCAGTACAGCCCTAAGGGATCCGCCCCGCGCGCCGAGAGCGGTCCTCGGCGCGCACGATCGGGCCGGAGCTGGTCTGCTGGAGGGCGGGGGCCGCCGCGCGCTCCGAGCTCGCCGGGCGTGCCGAGGAAAGCGCCCCCGTCGACCCTCCCGATCGAGGCGAACCTGAGCCATGACCACATCACGGGACCTGATGATCACCGCCCTGGACGTGGCGCCCGACCGCCCCGTCGAACAAGGTGACCTGTCGCTCGCGCTCGCCGGGGCCGAGGTGATCGACCTCCTCGCGGCCGAGGCCATCGCGCTGGACGACGATCGCATCGTGCCGGGCTACCGCCCCACCACGGCCGACCCCCTGCTGGACCAGGCCGCGGCGTCGCTGGTCCGCGAGACGCCGTACGAGTCGGTCGGCGACTGGCTGTGGCGCCGGGGCCGCGGCCTGTCCGCGACCTATCTGGCGACCCTGGAAGCGGACGGGCTACTCAGTCGGCAACCGCGTCGCGGAGTGCGTTTCCGGGCCGGTCACATCGTGCTGGCGGATTCCCCGGACCGACGCGCCGCGGCGTACCGCTGGGCCTCGGACGAGCCCGTCCTGGCCTTCCTGGGGACGGCCGTGGGGATCCGCGGGGCGGACGGGGAGAGCCCCGCGCACTCCCCGAGCGTGGACGACGACGGCGTGGACACCGTGCTCGCCGCGGTCCACGACGCGCTGATGCAGCTGGAGGCCCTGCGGCAACGCCGAGCCATCGAACAGGCGGCCTTCGACAACATCTGGCGCGGCGATTAACGCGCCGACCCACGCGGTCCGGCCCCCGGCCGGACCCACGCAGCCAGCTCACCGATCCGCTTCGGCTTCGGCTTCGGCTTCGGCTTCGGCTTCGGCTTCGGCTTCGGCTTCGGCTTCGACCCAGCGTGCGAGGTTGGTCAACGCCATGCGCGTGCCGGCCTCGTTCGTCGCCGCGGGGACGGCGTCCGGGACCCCCTCGTGGACCATCACGACGGTGGTGCCCGTACCGGCGGGGACGAGCGTGGTGGTGAGCGTCATCGTGCCGGCGAAGCGCGCGTCGTCCGTCTCGAACCGGAGCACCTCGACGACCTTCTCGAAGGGCACCAGCTCCGCGAAGCGCCCGTGGTACGTGTCGGTGCGGTCCGCCGACTTCCCCGCGCCGGGCCGTCCGTCGTCGTAGGTGAGCGAGACCCGGAAGGCACCGCCGACGCGGACGTCGAACTCGTGGACCCGGCAGGTCATTCCGTCCGGGACCCGCCAGTTGGCGACGGCCCGGGCGTCGAGCAGTGCCCGGTAGACGGCGGCGGGCGGGGCGCTGATGTAGCGGGACACCTCTGTCGCGTACATGAGCCAAGCCTAGGGCGGCGTTGCCGTCGGGGGCCTCAGCATCCCTCACTCCTGTCGCCTGACGCCTGTCGCAGGAGGACCAGTGACGGCCCGGCGGCGCACAACCGCGGGCGTCCGTGATGCCGCGCGCCCTGCCGCACGCGACGTCCGGCGCGGTACGTTCGTCGTTCGACCGACGCACTGTGTGTGCAGTGCTCAGGCCCATACGACGAGCGCCGCGTCAGGACCGAGTCTCGTGCGTGGGGAGATCACCCGTGGCCGACCGACCCTATCCCTACCGAACCGCGCTGATCACCGGCGCCTCCAGCGGCATCGGAACGGCCATGGCACGGCAATTGGCGGCCCGGGGCGTCTCCCTGGTGCTCGTCGCCCGCCGGGAACGACTATTGCGGGACCTCGCCGAGGAACTGCGCGACCACCACACCATCGAGGTGGAAGCGCTGCCGGCCGACCTCACCGACACCGGCCAGACGGCACAGGTGGAGGCCAGGCTCGCCGATCCGGCCCGGCCGATCGAGCTCCTGGTCAACAACGCCGGTTCCGGGGCGTCCGGCGTCTTCGCCAACCTCCCGGTGGAAGGCGAGGAGGCCACGCTCCAGCTGAACAACCAGGCAGTGGTGCGGCTCTCCCGGTCCGTGCTGTCACGGATGCGCACCGAGGGGCGCGGCGGGATCCTCAACGTGTCTTCTCTGACGGGCGAGTTGCCGTCTCCCTCGCTCGCCACTTATGCCGCGACCAAGGCGTTCCTCACCCATTTCTCGGAAGACCTGGCCATCGAGAACCGCGGCTCCGGTATCCACGTCACCGTACTGCTGCCGGGCCTGACCAAGACCGACTACTTCGCATCGAACGGCCTCACCCCCGCCTCGATGCCGGGGTTCTTCTGGCTGGAGGCGGACCAGGTCGCCGCCGCCGGACTCAAGGCCGTCGCGGCCGGCACCCGGCGCTGTGTGCCCGGGGTGCCCTACAAGGCCGCGACCGCACTGCTCCCCTTCACGCCCCGACCGCTCAGGCGGGCCCTCGGACGCTATCTGTGGCATCGGTGAGCTGACTCCCCCCACCAAGGGGCTGCTCATCGATGTTGGCGTCGGCACCGCTGTTGGCATTGGTACCGCTGTTGGTGTCGGCACCGTTGTCGATATTTGCACCGCTGTCGGTATCGGTACGGCTGTTGGTGTCGGTACCGCTGTCGGTATCGGTACCGCTGTTGGTGTCGGCCAGGCGCTTGTCGATGGCCGCGGTGATCGCGGGGATCACCGCGGTCATGCGGGGCCGCCAGCCGGGCACCGCGTTGACTTCGCAGAGGGTGTGGCCACCGTCGGCGGTGAAGAGCAGATCGACTCCGGCGATGGTCAGACCGAGCGCCTCGGCGGCCCGGACCGCCAGGGCTTCGCCGTCCGGAAAGCGGCCCAGGCACAGTTCGGCGGAGGCTCCCCGGGCGAGGTTGGAAGCCAGCGACCCGTCACGGGACGTGCGGATCTGGGCGGCCACCGGCTCGCCGTCCACGACGACCACCCGCAGGTCCCGGCCGTGGGAGGCGGCGACGTACTCCTGGAGGATCAGCGGCACCTCTTGGGCGAGGCTGCCCGACACCGCCTGCAACAGCCCGGTGTCGGGGACGAGGAACACGGACGCGCCGTTGCGTCCGTTGACCGACTTCACCACGCACGGCGTCTCCACCTGCGGACTGCGCACCACACCGGCGAGGGGCGCGGTGGCGTACGACAGCGTGTCGGGCACCGGGAGTCCGGCCACGGCCAGTTCCTGTAGCTGCCAGACCTTGTTGCCGCACAGGTGGTGGGAAGCTGCCGAGTTGATGAGGACCGCACCCAGACGTTCCAGGTGTCGGAGCAGTGTCAGTTCGCGGTTCTGCACCATGGAGCCGGGTGTCTGCCGCACCAGGACGACTTTGGGCGGCGGCACGTCCTGGCCGCCGAGGGTCTGCAACACCAACCGGCCGTCCCGGACGCCGAAGAGGATTTCGTCGGAATGCCAGACGGCGAACCGCGGACCGTAGGCCCGCTCCAGTGCTTGGCTCAGTGCGCGGGTTGCCCTCATCAACGGTGCGGGGTGTTCCCGCGCCAGCAACCAGACCTCGGCAGGATTGACGATCGCCGACGGCATCCACGCTCCTTTTCCGTAACTGACCCGCCCCCGAGGGTAGCGGTGAGGCGCAACGCCATGCATGTCGTGGCCTGCCTGCGGCTCGTCGAAGAGGGCGTCGTCGAGGGCGGTGGACCGGACGACCGCCTCACCCCGTGGCGCCGTCCGCGAGGCCGCAGGGCAGCACCTGGCGGATCAGGGTGGTGGTCAAGCCGGCCGCCGGCAGGGCACATATCTGACGGATCGTTTGCTCGGCGGCGACGTCGCAGTCGCGGTACCCGTTGCGGTACAGCGCTACAACCGTCAACACGCCTGCCCGCGCAGGCATTCCGCGCCCGTGCGGCCACTCGGCGGCGGGGCGGATGGGACCTCAAGCGTCCCGGACGCCTCAGGTTGACTCTGACACCTCAGGTGCCCGCGTCGAGGCTGAGCACGGTGTGCAGCAGACCGGGGAAGCGCTCGTCGAATTCGGGGCGCAGCGAGACCCAGCAGCGGGTGCCCTCCGGTCGGCTGCGGGTGATACCGCCCTGCCGGAGTTTCTTCATGTGGTGGCTGAGCGTGGACTGTGCGACACCGAGGTCGAAGTCGCCGGCCAGGTGTTCCCGACTGTCGGTCAGCACGCTCACGATGGCGCGGCGGGTCGGATCGGCCAGCGCGGCGAGGGCGTCGGAGAGCGACACCGAGGAGAGCTGCGGATGGTCGAGTGCGCGCATGGCGCCAGTGTACGCACTCCATCGATTATCGACGAACATCGATGTATGGTGGGCGGCAGGGAGCCCGGAGGCTTCGACGAAGACCGAGCGCGACGACAGGGGAACGTCATGATCGTCGACCATCGCGTGTACACCATCCAGCCCACCCGCGTCGCGGACTGGGTGGCGCTCTACCGGGAGAAGGGATACCCGCTCCAGGAACGGCACCTCGGCCGGTGCGTGGGCTGGTACGTCCCGGTCGAGGGCCGGCTCGACCAGGTCGTTCACCTGTGGGCCTACGAGGACCAGGCAGACCGGGAACAACGCAGGGCCGCGCTCTACGCCGACCCGGAGTGGCAGGCGTACCTCGCCGAGATGAAGCGGGCGGGCCTGCTGCTGAGCGCGGAGAACCGGATGCTCACGCCGACCGACTTCTCCCCGGTTCAGTGATGCCGGCGGCCGACTGACGGTACGCCGGGGGTGCTCCGGGGGTGCTCCGGGGGTGCTCCGGGCGCCGAAGCGGCGACCGGAGGACCAGCCGACGATCAGCACCGCCACCGCGGCCACGATCAGACAGCCGCTGAGCAGCAGAAACACCTGACTGGGCGTGCGTTCAGACTCTCAGGCTCTCGGCCTGGGCGAGCAGGACCGGGCCCACCGGACCGACGCTCCGGAACGCACTCACCGACAGGGCCTAACCGACGAGGGACTGGGTGCCGAGGGACTGGGTGCCGAGAACGGTCAGTAGGGCCAGGCGTTCGGCGTCCTCGGTGCCGGGCTCGGCCGTGTAGACCATGATGCGCAGATCGCTGCCCGCCACCGTGAGCACGTCGCAGTCCAGCGTCACGGCACCCACGTGCGGATGGTCGATGGTCTTGCGCGCGGCGTCGTGGCGGCCGACCGCACCGGAATCCCACAGTGCGGCGAACGGGTCGCTGTGCGCGCGGAGTTCCGCGATCAGCCGCTGTAGTCGCTGGTCGGTCGGATACCGGGCGGTCGCCGCGCGCAGGTCGGCGACGAGTGCGGTCTCGAACGCGCGCAGGGACTCCGGCGTGTGCCGCGCCCGGGTGCCCGGGCCGAGGAAGTGTCGCCACACGCCGTTGCGTTGGTGTCCGCGCCATCCGGAAGGATCGCCCATCAGGGCCGCGTAGGGCGGGTTGGCCACCAGCAGCGTCCAGGCCGCGTCATAGACCGCGACGGGTGTCCCGGTCAGCCTGTCCAACAACCGCTGGACACCCGGGGTGAGGTGGGTGGGTACCGCCTCCGGTCCCGGCGGCGCCAGTCCGGCCAGCCGGAACAGATGCGCACGTTCGGTTGCTGACAACCGCAGGGCCCTGGCGAGGGCCTCGACGACCTGGGGGGACGGATGGGAGGCCCGGCCCTGTTCGAGTCGAGTGACGTAGTCGACGGAGATACCCGCCAGCAGGGCCAACTCCTCGCGGCGCAGCCCGGCCGCGCGACGCTGTCCGCCGGCGGGCAGTCCGGCCGTCTCGGGTGAGAGGCGGTCGCGCCAGCGGCGCACCGCCTGCCCGAACTCCGCCGTCGCCATGCACCCGGGGGTCGCCTATCCGGCGTCGAAGACCGCCGTCAACATGATCACCGTGCAGTACGCGAAGGCGTTCCCGCGCCTCCGGATCAACGCGGTGGAGCCCGGGTACACCGCGACCGACCTCAACGGTCACACGGGCACCCAGACCGTCGAGGAGGGCGCCGAGATCATCGTCCGCATGGCGCAGGTGGCCCCCGACGGTCCCACCGGCGGCTACTTCGACGTCAGGGGCCGCATCCCGTGGTGAGCGGAGCGCGCGGCGGGGCGGGCACGATCGCCCCGGTCCGGTGCCTGGACCGGGGCGATCCCGGGTCCCCGGGTGAGGGGCGGCCGCGGCCCTGTCGGCCTCACCCGGTAGGGGCCATCGCGCCGCCCGCGGCCGGCGACGGCACGGCATCCGGCTTCGCCACGACCGGGGCGGTGCGGTCCGCTGCGGAGCCGGAACCGTGTTGCACGGTCCAGCCGGTGGAGCCGGTCAGGCGGGTGCGGAGGGCGGGGTCGCGGACCGCGGTGGTGCCGTCCGTGACGTTCGCGGTCAGCCGGTGGGCGCCTCGTCCCAGCGCCAACCCGCGCATCGGCACCCGGTCGCGGTCGCGGTAACGGCGGAGTTCGCGCCCGTCGAGGAACCAACGGACGGTCACCTCGCCGTGGGCGGCGTCGTTCGTCCGGGGCAGGGCGAGGCGGGCCGTGGTGTGCCATGCCTGGGCGCGGTCGGCCGGGGCGGCGGGGGTGGCATGCCGGTAGAAGCCGGCGATCATGGCCTCCGCACCGGGCAGGTTGAAGGGCTTGCCGAGGGTGCGCATCAGGGAGTCATCGGTGGGGCGGTACAGCCCTTTGACGTAGTAGTTGCCGCCCTCGTACGCCCCGACGGTCCCGCCGTCGGGCGAGGTCTCGCCCAGCCAGCGGTACCACTTGGCGCGGGCGCCGGCCATACCGTCCGCGGTCAGCACCGACGAGTTGGCCTCGGGCTTCTCGGGTCCGGTGTACTGCTCGTATTCGGGGACGCCGGGGTAGAAGTACTCGTCGGCGAGCTTGCCGAGGGAGTGGCCGGTCTCGTGGACGGCGACCTGACTGGAATCCTGGTTGTGGGCGGCGGCGGTGGCGATGCCGTCGTAACCGAGGGTCGGACTGGCCTCGTTGTAGCCGGCCCCGCCGTACTTGCTGCTGTTGGCCAGCACCAGCACCAGATCGGCTTGTGGAGCCTTGGCCACGTAGGCGTCGACTTTCTGCTGGTCGATGCAGAGCAGCCGCTCCAGGCCATCGCACCAGAAGTGCGCGCCGAGGGCGGTGTTGCGGGTGACGTCCTTGCCGGGGTCGCCGCTGACCCCGCTCTCCGCGGAGACGGCGTCGACGGTCCAGACGTTGAAGAGCTTCTGGTACGTGCGGTAGGGCTCCACACCGAGGAAGTCGTTCCACTTCTCCTTGGCGTCCGTGTGGAACTGGTCCAGTTGATCGGCGGTGTAGCCGTCACCGATGACGACGACGTCGAGGCGGTCCTTGGTGTCGCCGTTGTCGATCACCTTGGTGACCTGACCGTCGGCCGCGTGGGCGGGCGCCGTCGCAACGGCTCCCGGGGCGTGCGGGAAGCTGCGGGGGACGTCCCGGTAGCCGGATCCCGCCCGGCCGCCGGCGGGGCCGGGGACTTCCACGCGGACCTGAGGGTTGGGCGCGGCCTCGGCGGGGCCGGAAAGGCTCGCGAGCGCGAGCACACAGGCCCCCACCACGGCACCCATCTGTCTGATACGAAGCCTGGGTATGTGCACGAAGTACTCCTCACAGTAAGTGAACTGACGGATGGTCAGACACCGACCCGGTACCGGGCTATAGAGATGGGCCAAGGGCGGGCCACGTGCGATCCGGGTGCGAGCCGGATGACACGAATCGGATGATGCGAACCGGATGCGAACCGGCCGGAACGCCAGGCAACGATGGCACGGGACGCCCCCACCCGTGCCGTGGCCGTCGCCCGGCAGCGGGAAATTGTGAATCCGGGGTCGGGGTGTGAATACGGAGCGGCGCGCGGGAACGGCCTGGGGACGCCGAACTGGCGCACGGACGCCGCAAGTTGGAAATTTCACAGGGGGTGCCCGCCGACGGCCCGGCTTGCCCTTGTCACGGTTCCCGCCTTCGATCTCCGACCGCAGCGGCGCCTTCGGCCGTGCCGTACGCGACGCTGCCGGGCCGCGGGGCAAAACCGCTGGCCCGGCCGGTCCGCCCCCTGGCAGGGTGCCCAGCCGTGACAGACATCGACAGCATCCGGATCACCACGCTCGCCGAACGGCCGTCACTGATCCCGCGGATCTACGAGATCACCGAGACCTGGCCGGCCTTCATACCGCACGATCCGGTCGCGACCGCCTTCTTGGGCCGGGTCCCCGAGGACTTCCCTCAGTACTGCGTCGCGGCGACCGACGGCGACCGCGTCGTGGCCCGCGGGCTGAGCGTGCCGTTCGATGCCGCGCCCGACGGGCGCGAGGAGATGCCGGACCGGGGGTGGGACCAGGTCCTGACGTGGGCGTACCGCGATCGGCGCGACGAGTGCGACGAGTCCAACGGCGAGCACCGGCAAGGCCCCCACCGGGGTCATTCCCCCACACCCCGCACCGCCAGCGCGTTGGAGATCACGGTGGACACCGGATACCTCGGGCGCGGGCTCTCCTCCCGCCTGCTGGCCGCGCTGCGGCACACCGCCGGCCAACAGGGGCACGACGTACTGCTGGCCCCCGTACGTCCCACCGCCAAACACCGTGAACCGCGCGTCCCCATGGCCGACTACGTCCGTCGGCAGCGCGACGACGGGCTGCCGGCCGACCCGTGGCTCCGCGTGCACGTGAAGGCCGGCGGCACCATCGAGAAGATCGCCCCGGCATCGATGACGGTCAGCGGTTCCCTGGCACAGTGGCGGCAGTGGACCGGCCTGCCCTTCGACCGCGACGGACACATCGAAGTCCCGGGCGCCCTCGTCCCGGTGCACTGCGACACCGCACACGACCACGCCGTCTACGTCGAACCGAACGTATGGATCCAGCACCGCGCGGCGCGGCCGGATACCCCTCGCGCCTAAGGTGCATCGCCCCGGAGATGGGGTCGGGGCGGCCCTGCGCTCTCCGGTCGGACAGCGCTGAACGGCGAGCAGGGTTACCCCTGTTCGGCCAGCCCACACGTCCCGTTCGCGGTGACATCGATCATGGGCAAGCCCTGCCCGGCCTCGTAGCATGGCCCGCCGCTCCGGACGGGGCGGCGGGCAGCTCTCAAAGGAACGGAAACCATGGCAGTACGGGCAAAAAGCAGGCTTGCGCTCTTCGGCACCGTGGGAGCACTGGCCGCCGCGGTCTTCGCGAGCAGTGCGCTGTGGCCGGGCGGCAGCGAGGCCGAGGCCGTCGGATCGTCGTCGCGGGTCGCCTCGGTGGAGCTGAAGCACTGGCCCGCGCCGGTGGCCGAGAAGCTCGGCAAGGTCATCACGGACCACGACCACAAGGGCGCGTACGCGGTCTTCGACGCGGACAACACCACGTACCGCAATGACTTGGAAGAGGCCCTGCTCCCCTTCTTGGAGATGAAGGGCGTCCTGACCCGCCAGACCATGGCACCGTCCTTGAAGGTCATCCCCTTCAAGGACACGGCAACGCACAAGGAAAGCCTCTACAGCTACTACAACCGCCTGTGCGAGGTCAACGACCAGGTCTGCTACCCCTGGGCGGCGCAGATCTTCTCGGGCTTCACCCTGAAGCAGCTCAAGGGGTACGTGGACGAGCTCCTGGCGTACCGCAAGCCGATCCCCGCCGAGTACTACGTGAACGGGAAGCTGACCAAGACGGAGGTGCAGGCGCCCCACTTCTCCCGGGGCATGCAGGAGCTCTACAAGGCACTGCGCAGGCACGGGGTGGAGGTGTACGTGGTGAGTGCGGCCTCCGAGGACCTGGTGCGCATGGTGCTGAGCGATCCCAAGTACGGGTACGACGTGAAGCCGGAGAACGTCATCGGCGTCTCCATGCTCCTCAAGGACCGCAAGACGGGCGATGTCACCAGTGCCCGCAAGGAGATCGCGTCCGGCCGCTTCGACCCCGAGAAGCTCGCCGACCATGAGTTGACCCCGACGCTGTGGGCCCCGCTGACCTGGTACGAGGGCAAGCCGGCGGCGATCAACACGTATATCGACGAGTGGAAGAAGCCCATCCTCGCGGCGGGCGACACCCCCAAGAGCGACGGCCCGATGCTCTTCCATTCCACGGACGTGCAGAACGGCGGCGTCCGGGTCTGGGTGAACCGCAAGGAGAGCTCCATGAAGGAGCTCGACGAGATGAAGCGCTCCAACGCCGCACGTCAGAAGGAACTGGGGCAGAAGGTCACGGCCGACAAGCACTGGCTGACGGTGACGCCCGAACAGATCGACTGAGCCGCCACCCCGGTCCACCCCGCAGCGGGGCCACGGCCGGCCGCGCCTCCGCCGTGTCGGCGTTCCCCCGCCCGGTCATGACGACCGGTCAGGCACACTGCCGCGGCGGAGGTCGCACCGGTCGGCCCGCCGGCCGCCCCCTATGCTGGAGGCCGCCCGGCCGAATCTGACCGGGGCGACGACGCGGGAGGGTTTGTGGCAGCGCTGGATCCGGACGACCCACGTGCCATCGGCGGATACCAGTTGCTGGGGCGGCTGGGCGTGGGCGGCATGGGGCGGGTCTTCCTCGGGCGCTCGCCGGGCGGCCGGCAGGTTGCGGTCAAGGTGGTGCACGCCGCGCTGGTCGACCAGCCGGACTTCCGCTCCCGGTTCCGCCGGGAAGTACAGGCCGCCCGCGCGGTCAGCGGGGCGTTCACCGCTCCGGTGATCGACGCCGACCCGGACGCGGCCGCGCCCTGGCTGGTCACCAGTTACATCGCCGGTCCGTCGCTGGAGAAGGCGGTCGCCGACCGGGGACCGATGCCCGCACCGCAGGTGTTCGCCCTGGCCGCCGGGCTCGCCGAGGCCCTGGTGTCGATCCACAGCGCGCACCTCGTCCACCGCGACCTCAAGCCCTCCAACGTGCTGCTCGCCGAAGACGGCCCGCGGGTCATCGACTTCGGGATCGCCCGGGTCGTCGAGGGCAGTTCCCTCACCGTGACCGGGTACGCGCTCGGCTCCCCGGGCTTCATGTCGCCGGAGCAGGTGAACGGCGAGGAGATCGGCCCGGCGAGCGACATCTTCTCCCTGGGGACGGTCCTGACGTACGCGGCCACCGGCGGCAACCCGTTCGGCAACGGCCACCTGGCCTCCCTCCTCTACCGGGTCGTCCACGACACCCCCGACCTCGACACGGTCACCGACCCCGCGCTGCGCGCCCTGGTCGCCGACTGTCTGGCCAAGGACCCCGCCCGGCGCCCCATGCCGCGGGAGCTCCTGGCCCGGTGCGCTGCGGGTGCCGCGGCAGCCGCTCCGGTCTGGGGCTATGACGTACCGCCCGCGGCCGACCGCAGCAGCGAGACGCCGCACCGCACCACACCAGCCGGTCAGCGGTCCGGACCCACATTCGACCGGGCCACCGGCGTTGGCACCGGCGGCGCGGGCTCCGGCAGTTCCGCGCTCTCCCCGGGCGGGGGTGGCTCCCGGAACGCCGGGGCCGCCCCCGGCGGCACCGTGGACCCCGGTGCGCGAACCGAAACGGCCGGCCTCGGGCACCGGCCGGCCGCCGGGGCGACTCCGGCGCCGGCCGACTCCCGGGCTTCGATGCCGGCCGACCCTCGGACGGTGCCGGGCACCCCCGGGGTGGGGCCGACGGCCGTCGCCCGCCACGAGGCGTCCGCCACTCCCCCGCCGGGGCCGGCAGCGCCCCATCCGGGTCCGGCCGCCACGGCGGTCCGGCGCGGCACCACCCGCCGTACGCTCCTGATCTCGGCGGCCGCCGCGGTGGCCGTCGCCGCGGTGGGTGTCCCCCTGGCCCTCACACTCAGCCACGACGCCGCCCGGAGCTCCGCACCGACCCGGCCCACCAGCCCGCAACCGGTCGGGGCATGGCGACTCGACGAGCGGTCCGGCACCTACGCGGCGGACTCGACCGGCACCCACAACGGCACCGCGTCCGATGTCCGCTGGGGCACGGGCAACAGCGGCGCCGCCCTCTTCAACGGCGTCAGCAGCCAGATCACCACGCGCGGCCCGGTGCTCAACACCGCCCCGGGGCACAGCTTCACGGTCTCCGCCTGGGTCTACCTCACCAGCGCGAGCGGCTTCGCCACCGTCGTCAGCCAAAGCTCCGCCGACAGCAGCGCCTTCTACCTCCAGTACTCGGGCGACGACCATCGATGGGCGTTCTCCCGGCCGGGTGTCCGCACACTCGCGGCGGAGCCACCCGCCATGAGCACCTGGACCCACCTGGTCGGGGTCTGCGACGCCGCCGCCCAGCGGCTCCACCTCTACGTCAACGGCACCCAGCAGGGCACCGCCAGCGACACCCGCCCCGCCACCACCGCCGGCTCCCTCATGATCGGCCGCGCCACCTTCGACAGCCGGCCCGCCGACTTCTTCACCGGCGGCATCAAGAACGTCCAGGTCTTCGATCACGCCCTGTCCGCGGACCAGGTCGCGGCGCTGGACTAGTGTGATGCGCCAGAAATCCTGAGGGTTAGTAAGTACCCTGTTGGTATGTCGCATCCGGGTCCTTCCGCTGTGGAGATCACACTGTCCGAG